>JAUVDU010000154.1 GCA_030595135.1 Deltaproteobacteria bacterium
AATCAGCATTACCTGAGATGTCGGTTGGCACATTGGCAACCCATATATCTCGAGCCCGTGCGGCCTTGATATCGACACCCTCAAGGCCTGAACCACACTGTTGAATTAACCGTAGTCCATTATTTTGTGTCAGTAAATCATCGGTTATGCGACACATCGTAGGGATCAAAACATCAACGCCGCGTAAGCTGGGTATCTTGAAACCTCCTGTTGCTTCATATTGATGCTCGGGGAGCTCGGCCTGAAGCATTCTGAGGAATCCACCCCAGGCGTTTTCAGGTGCGGCAAATAAAATTTTCATTGAAGGTCTCTCCTTTGGGCAGGTCTTTTGGTTATTGTTTACGGCTTTACTTTATCCTAGGAGGCTGTCCGAGAATAGGATTTTTTTCTCAGATCAAGGCATTTTTTGACAATAAGCACAGGCATACACCTAGTATTCCGAGCATTATTTTCAAAAAATAACGCCGAGCTGGGGAAAAAAGACGTTCTCGGACAGCCTCCTAGTCGTTATCTACCTTCTCCAGTTTCTTTAAAACTTCAGTAAAAACCTCACGTTCCTGGTCTGTTAGGCGTGAGAGAAACTGCTGATTGGTGTCATCATAAATATGGGTGAGGTTATCCCGCAATGAACGTGACCGCTCCGTTAAACGGATATAGAGGGCACGGCGGTCGTTAGGGGCGGATTGGCGGGTTACAAGCCCGTCTCGTTCGAGTCGATCCAGAATCCCGGTAAGCGTGGATTTATCCAGAGCGACTTTTTCCGCCAGCCGGGTAATCAAAATATCGTCTTCCTCGTAGAGGGTGATCAATAAAAAAAACTGAGGTTGAGAGAGACTGTACTGAGTCAGGCGTTCCCGGTACACTCGGGTCATCTGCCGGGAAATCTTGCCCAATGAGAAACATATACATTCTTGAAGAAGCATGCGGCTACCTCCGTTAGATTATTTGTGTTTATGACGATCGTCGGAAAACAGAAGCTCGGATTCAGCAATCTGAACTTCTGTTTTCGCAACGACTGTTGATATTTTGCTCATGCGGGCAACGATATTCGTAAGTTGGAAATAAATTATTAACCAAGCCATAAGATTATCTTAGCACACATGCATCCTTGCATCGACGACAACACATCCTGCACCGGCATCAAGAACTATCAGGGGATTGATTTCCAGATCCTTAATTTCGGGTGATGTGAGTAATATTTGCGAGAACGCCACGAGCAACTGTTTCAAGGATTCCACATCAGCCGGAGAACGTCCGCGAAACCCGGCGAGGAGAGCGTGTCCCTGAATCTCTTCGATCATTTCAGCCGCTTCGACTTCCGAAATAGGGGCAACCCGCATGACCACATCCTGAAATAACTCGACATAGATTCCTCCCAGGCCAAAAAGTACAATCGGCCCGAATTCGGGGTCATGTTTGGCGCCTAAGATTACTTCTGTTCCAGAGGAAGCCATCTTCTGAACCATAAACACAGCCTTGTTTTCAGCAAACAGGGGGACAAAACAACCTTGCATCTCATCGACTATAACTTCAAGTTCATCATGATCTTTGATGTTTATCTTGACGCCCCCCGCTTCAGTTTTATGCACAACTTCAGATGACTCTATTTTTAACGCCACGGGATAACCTAGTCGTTCTGCGGTCTGCAATACCTCTTCCCGGTTTTGGGCAAGGGCGTAATCAGCAATTTTGAAACCTGCCGACGCAAGCCGTCCGAACGTATCTTCGATCCCGGCCAGTTGGATTGGGCCGGAGAACTGTCGAGCTGGGTTCAGGATCGGCAACGGCGCTTGGGGCCGATGTTGTGCCTGTCTCCGTGAGGCCGCCAAAGCATGCAGTGCGCAAGCTGGTTCCAGAAAAAGCGGAAACTCGGTAGCTGCCTTTAACGTAAGCCACTCGTCTCGTTCGGCCATAATGCAGAAAACCACTGGTTTCTGGTATTGTTGAGAAAGTTTTTCGATGTTTTGGATAAGTTCCAGAGTAACCTCGGTCTCTGTCCCCTGGCTGTGGAGGTGCTGCATGAGAACTCCGTCGACCCCTGGTTCAGCAAGTACCGCTTTAACCACTTCGGCATAAAATGCCAAATCAAATATATCTCCCATATCAAGGGGGTTAGTCATCTTGATAACCTGTGCCCGGGTTCGTTTGCCGATCTCTTGGAGCAGGGTATCCGAAAAGCGTACCAGGTGAAATTTGTTAAGGTTAGCCGCATCCGCCGCCATAACAATCTGGCCCCCGGAACGTCCGATTACCGCGAGATTATTTCCGACCATGGGAGGAAGCTGAAAAACTTTCAGCAAATCAGCCATCTCGCCAAGACTGTGCACTCGGTGGATTCCGACCTGCGACAGGGCACTATCGCAGACGCGGTCATTCCCGGCCAGAGCCGAGGTGTGAAAATTGGCAATCTCGTTGCTGGCCGGATTGGTGTTCGATTTCAGCATCACAATGGGTTTATCGGTTGAGGCTGCCAGCCGCATTAGTTGCCGTCCGTCGGCAATGCTTTCCAGGTAAAGACCAATAACCCGGGTCCCCTGATCCTGGATAAGGTATTCCAGGTAATCATTTTCGTTTAAATTAATACTGTTGCCTATACTAAACAGCTTGTTAACTCCAATATTTTCACATGAAAACAACTTGATTCCGCCAAAGACGATTCCGCCGCTCTGGGACACAAGTGACACAGAGCCCTTGCGCATCATATCCGGATCCATAGATACAAATGGCAGCACCAGGCCATTATCAAGATTTACAATGCCGATACAGTTCGGACCGACAAAGCGGATGCCGTATTGTTCAACAATTTGCAGAAGGCGTTGTTCAACTTTCTCTCCTTCAGCGGCAAACTCACTAAAACCACCGGTTTCGATCACCACTCGCAGTATGCCTTTTTGGCCACAAATCTCAAGTGCTTCAGGGACATAAGCCGCAGGAATAAGGATTACGGCCAGCTCCGGAGTATCCGGGAGATCCTCAATGGTTCGATATATGGGACGCTTTCCAATCTGTCCTCCGTTGCGACCAACGAGATAGACCTCGCCCGAGAACATAAAGCGATCCAGATTTTCAGCAATGTTGCACCCCAAATTGCCGGGTGTCTCAGAGACCCCGATAATAACGACACTTTGAGGGTATAATAATGATTTCATCGGTTTTTTTCTCTCTAGTTTTAGCTACTAAATCCAACTGCGCACAAATAGTACGCACACCAATTATTGTTAAACATAAAACATGATTAATTACATTTTGTCAATTAAAAAGAAGATGGTGTTGTTCTGATCGATAAAAAAGAGTTTTAACGTAAACGGGTCATAAAGTTGCCACGCGTCTTTATGCAAAATCAGGTTACAATGATACCATCAGTTAACTGAGCTTTGCTGCTTGGGTCGATTGATCACATTATCATCCCCTGGATTATTTTCAATTGTAATTATGATTTGGTTGAAGTCCGCAATGAAGTATCAGGCTTTTTGTTTTTTTACGGTCGACGGAAATGAGATCTACTGGACGCAGAGTTATTGACAATTGGTGGAGGAGTAAACAGTATGAAGCAAAAATGCTACATACATATATTCCTTTTGCTACACATCAAGATAGTTAACTATTATTTACTGAGATTTGCAGGCCGTGACGCCTCATCTTTTTATAGAGTAAGGTGCGATGGATACCGAGCTGACGGGCCGCCCGACTTTTATTTCCTCGGGACTGCTCGAGAGCTTGGCAAATGATTTTTTGCTCGGTTAAGGCCAGGATATCAACCAGACTCCGCCCGGAATTTTGGCTGCCTGATTCCCTTTGTTGCTGACGCAGATAAATGGGAATATCGACCAGTTCAATAACATCACGTTCAATGGTTGCTAGGATCTGACCTAAAACATTACTCATTTCTCGCACATTTCCAGGCCAATCATAAAGCAGTAAGGCATTGGCCGCCTCAGAACTTATTGAAATATCAGGCCTAAACAGATCCTTAACCATTTTCTGCAAAAGACTGCGGGCCAAAAGGACAACATCTTCACGGCGTTCCCGCAACGGTGGGATGACCAGGGGAATGCCTTTGAGGCGATAGTAGAGATCAGTCCGAAATGAGCCATTCGCTACTTTTTCAGTCAGACTGTGATTGGTTGCGGCAATGAGCCGAAAATCTGAACGAATCGGCGAGATACCGCCAACCCTTTCAAACTCTTTCTCCTCAAGAACCCGCAACAGTTTCGGCTGCATTTCAAGTGGCATATCGCCAATCTCGTCAAGAAAAATTGATCCCTGATTGGCCAACTCAAATTTGCCCGGTTTGCCGGAGGTGCGAGCCCCGGTAAAAGCACCTTTTTCGTAACCAAAAAGTTCAGATTCAAGCAACTCTCGCGGAATTGAGGCGCAGTTAATCCGGATAAAAGGATGGATCCGACGATTACTGGCATGGTGGATGGCCTGGGCAAACATCTCCTTGCCGGTTCCCGACTCCCCGGTAATCAGAACCGGCAAAGCCGTTGCCGCCGCCTTTAAAGCCTCTTTTTTAAGTCGCTCCATAACCGAACTTTCAGCAATAATACTGTCGAAAGTGTAACGAGTTGAACGTAGGGATAAAAGCTCCTTTTCATAAAGCTTTACCTTGCTTTCAAGCAGTGAAAGACGGCCCGCCAGTTTTTTAACATCACCAATAGTCTTAAATATGACCTGGCCGAAAACGGCTATAACCTTACCATCTTTTTTGATAGGAATACGTTGAACAACCATATCCTGCCCCTTCAAACGATGGGCTTTATTGACCTCAATCATACCAGTTTTAGACACAATATGCATGCGAGTATTTTCGATAACCTCAGTCGCATGTTTACCAATTTGGGCGGACGGATTGATTCCCAGGAAACGGCCGTAGGGTCTATTTAAAAAGATAATGTAGCCATTAGCATCTGTAACAATAACACCGTTGTGAATATTATCGATTATCAGATGGCAAAGCTCCAGAGCTGATTCCAGCTCTGCTTTTGAAGATCTTTTCTAGACTACCCTCTTACTCACTACAACAAGAATAATGATCACGCGAAAAACTTAAATCACTATGTAGATCATTTGCTACACAAACATATCATACGAGTATCGCTTCGTCAATACAAGAACTATTTACTCCCAACTCACCATCCTGAAGCACCACCGTAAACCCTTGTTTTATAAGAATAAATCACTAAATCTCAATGCTGCCTAGAAATAGATCCCCACCTTGGTCTG
>JAUVDU010000093.1 GCA_030595135.1 Deltaproteobacteria bacterium
TATTACGATCCCGAATTTCAGGCTCTGTTCAAAGTGCAGGCCGATTTTGAACAGGACATGAAACGGACACCTGAGAGTCAGCAGCTCTATGGCGCTTTGATCGCGACTATTGCCAAGGAGAAAGGGATACAGCCTTTACATCGGGGTGCTGTAGCGCGGGTGATCGAGCAGGCGGCACGGGAAGCCGGAGACCGGGAAAAGCTCTCACTGCACATCCGTGATCTTGCCGACCTGATCAGTGAGGCGGGATTTTTAGCCAAAGAAAAGGGTAAGGAATCTGTTGAGGCGTTTGAGATCGATGAGGCTTTAGCCCGAGCCAGAAAGCGGGGCGGGCGTATTCAGGAACGGTTTTTCGAGGCTCTGGAACAGGGCCTGCGCCAGATTGAGACCAGCGGCGAAAAGGTGGGCCAAGTCAACGGTCTTTCGGTGATCTCGCTGGGTCGTCGGGATTCCTTCGGTTGCCCGACCCGGATAACCGCCTTGACGAGGCCGGGTAAGGGTAAAATCGTCGATATTGAACGGGAGGTCGAGTTGGGCGGCCCGATTCACTCCAAAGGGGTTATGATTCTGGCCTCCTTTTTGGGCTCGCGCTATGTTCGTAACCTCCCTCTGGGGCTTCAGGCGAGTCTGGTTTTCGAACAATCTTATGGCGGGGTTGAGGGTGACAGCGCCTCTTGCGCCGAACTTTGTGCCTTACTTTCCTCATTGGCTGCTGCGCCAATTAAGCAGTCTCTGGCGATAACCGGCTCGATCAGTCAGCAAGGGGAAGTGCAGGCCATCGGCGGTGTCAATGAGAAGATTGAGGGTTTTTTTGATCTCTGCCGGATGCGGGGCTTGAGTGGTGAGGAGGGGGTTATTATTCCGGTTCCCAACGTGCGCCATCTGATGCTCAAAAAAGAGGTGGTCGAAGCCATTGCCGCAGAGAATTTTTTCGTCTATGCCGTGGCGACCGTAGATGAAGCCGTCGCCCTGCTTACCGATCTGCCGGCCGGTGAACGAGGTGCTGACGGCAATTATCCGGAAGCTTCACTCAATGGTCTGGTCGAGGCGACTCTGGTGCGTTTTGCCCAGGATTTGCAGGCCTTTGAAAAGCCGGTTGAAGATGAGGACGAGATTGGTGGTACGAGCGACGCCTAAGATCGAAATAAATCTCTTTTCAATTCTACTTTATAATTTTATCCTGCCACAATTGCTGCAGAAAGAGGCGCCAAGGCATGATTCTGATGCCATCATGCAGTCTCTCTTCTTTTTCGTTGCAAGTTAATTGGGGTCGAAGTTAATTGGAAGTTAATTGGGGTCGGGGTAAAATTAAGGGAGGGCAGGTAAATTCGGTCATACCACTGCAATTGAGGTACCACCAGACGAAAGGGGCGGAAACAGTTAGGTCGGGGCTAAAGCGGGGCAAGCCTGTTCTCTACTCTACCCGTTAGTGCTCTTACTAATCTCTAAATAATTCAGAGTGCGAACCGGTTCTTTCTAAGGTGATAGCTTCCGGGGATCTTTTGTAAATCAAGAGCCAATCCGGTTCAATATGACAATCTCGATACCCTTTAAATTTACCTGATAATTGATGATCTTTGTAGCTGATCTCTAACTTTTCTCCAGAGACTAATTTCTCAATAAGCACTTTTAGTTTATTAAGCTCTTTCTTTTGTCGTTTAATTCTTTTGTAATCCCGCTTGAATTGAGTTGTATAAATTATTGTCAACTTTCCAACTCCTCAAAAAGTTCATCCACGCTATTTACTTGGTGAAGTTCTTCACCTTTTTCTGATTTACTTAATGTTTGAGCGGTAAGTTCATTTGGGATTTTAAGATCAAACGGGATCCCTTTTTGCAAAGTAATTTGAGTTAGATATAGAGAAATTGCTTCCGACATTGAGATGTGGAGCTTACTCAATATTTTTTGTGCCTGGGCTTTGATTTCGGGATCAATTCTAGCTTGAATTGTTGTAGATCTGGACATTTTAAAAGCTCCCTTAATTCAATAGATGTCATTACAAGTGCCATACAGTATATATATCAAAAAGATTTGGTAAAATCAACCTGATTTATGATATTGCGAAAACCGGTGACAGCCACCGAATATTTGAAGATGATTTCACTGGTAATCGGTGGATGTCCATGATTAAATATGCCAATTTCACGCTGAGATGTGCTGTGTTGGTGAGCTGTAATGGAGTCCAAATTCCACTTTGAAATCAGTAGCTTTGACTTTCGGAATTATTTTTCCGGCAATTTTTTTAACTCAACAATTCCGTATTTTTCGAGTGTTTTAAGAGTGCGTGACAGATTAGATTTTTTTCTGCTTGTAATTTTTTCCAATTCTGTAATTGAATGAGGTTTGTGATCAATTATGACACGTAATAATTTTTGGTTCTCACTACTAAGAACTTGGGACATTGATTTGATGGATTCAAACCAGACTTTAGGTTCACTTTTTCTTGGTTTATAATCGCCTTTGGCAATAGCTAAAGTTCTCTTAATATAATCTTCTTTTGAAATGATACCGACTTTCATTACTCTGGTAGGCATAGCCAAAACCTCACTTATTTGCGGGCATTGCAGTTACTTTTGGGTTGCGGGAGTAATTCCCGCATTAGGTCATTTACGTCTTTCCAAAAATCTTCCATTAGATTGAAAGCACTTTCGAAATCATATGGATTGACCTGCTCGTGATTATGTTTGTGATCCCATACGATTCTTGTCCCACAGAACCTTTTTCTTTTGGGCTTGATCCCATGTGCATTGTCGTAACCAACAACTCTTTTGTTGTTTTTGTCGTGCAACGTTAATGAATATCTTATGCCATGAGGAATATGCTCATTCGGTTTTACTCGTTGGACGTTGAATTTTACCCAATATCCATTGTCCATAGGAAAGATTTCACCATCAAGTTGTAGAAGTGTTTCTAGACCGATGTCTTTATCTTCTTTACTGTTCAGCACTCTGACCGGTACCTGATTACTAGCTTAAATATTATCATTCAATGATAACCATTAGTGGAGTGAATGTCAATGTTTTTTTGACATGGTTAAACCGGGGATATCCATCGATAAAAGGAAAAAAGGAACATATCTTTTTTTGAAAATTTCCTTTGATAATAGAAAATAAATTAGTCCTCATTTTTTTTCTGTCAAGTGAACCTTTTGGTTCAGCGTCATTTCTACGTAGCAGAGTAATCGGCCACGACTCTAATTAAAAAGTCTTTTAAATCTTCTTCATGTTTTGTGTATTCCGAGCTTGTCTCAAAAGCTGCGTAACAGGCAGCACGGGCGTCGGCCTTATCTGTGGCCACACCAAGGTTAACCATTTGTTGAAATAGAGAATGGTGATCCGAATGTTGCAATGCAGAAGTTAGCTCGATATTCGGATTTGCAGCCAAGTAGGCTCTGACAAGGAATTTTTCTGGAGCATCGTAGGGATACAAAAATAGCGTTTTCTCAGTGGGGTTTCCGAAATAATTAGAGTAATGGGGGTGATCTTTGTAGTCGCCATCGAACACAGCACAATAACCAACTGGGTTTCGGTACTGCGAAAAGTTTCGCTTATGTCGCTCATAGTCATTCTTGACCTGATCAATTGGTCCAGACTCAATTATATCAACGAGTCGCTGAAAATAAGGATATTCAGAGGAAATCTTAATTAAAATTTTTGATATTAAAAATTTTGCAAGATCATCTTCACAATAAAGGATCAATAATGGATACCCAATGGCATCCATTTTTGAGCGAGCTGCCTGATGTGAAATACTGCTAATGACGCGATATTCGTCATTAGCCTTTTCAATAAAACGGCGAGACTTCCCGGGAAACGAAGACAGCATGGTTGGTGAATGAGTTGTAATTATGAATTGTTTTTTATCGCGCCACGAAATGTATTGAATAATATCAGCAAGTTTTCTCTGAATTGATGGGTGAAAACCAGCCTCCACCTCATCGATCAGAATTAGTGAATCAGAAGGACAATTATGGATGTCCTTAAGTAAATAAATAACCGCCTCCTCACCAGATGCAGCGTTATATGATGAATATGAATTGCCGGCATGCGAAATCAGGAAGCAACTCTTATTGATATGGCTCCCGACTTCGCTCAACTCAACATCTTGGATGCCAAATATATATGAAAAGGCCTGCTCGACCTCAGGGTTGAGTCGTTCTGCGCTTGCTGAGTTGGCCTTTCGGAAAAGGGCATTTGAAAAGCTTCGCCCAGAAAGCAGGCGCTCTAAGTCAATCAATCGGACTTCACGGTCTCGAATCTTAGCATTCAGCCTTGATGTATCAGCACTCTTCTTTCCTAGCCCACTCCACGCTCGACTTGATGCGAGACGCTTCCCTTCGCCATTTCTGTTGGACGTTCCAATTCGCCACTCGAGTTCATAGGTATAATCCCTGGTGGAAGTTTCGTGATTAGTAAACGATAGAACGTCATTCCAATTATGCTCTCGAAGCTGTCCCGCTGGGGCAGTGGAGTCCACTTTCATGAATCTTTCAAAGCTGCATGCGACTAATAACAGAATACTGGTTTTCCCAATCTTATTTGTTCCAGAAATGACTGTTATTGGATGTTCAAGGGGAATATCTAAATTCGTAATATGCCTAAATGAGTTGATTTTTACTCGTTTCAGAAAATGCCGGTAACTACCGTCTACCCCATTAAAAACAGACGTATCACAGCTAGCAAGCCGCCGCTTCTTTTCCTCTAGATTTTGAAGCTGAAGTGTCATATCATTCCTTAACGCCGAACATTTATATTGTCATTTCTATTCGATCTGACAAGTTGATATTTAAGTGCCAAGTAGGTCGATTTGCCTCGCCAAAGTTGTCAGTGAAATTTTCAATCAGCTGACTGTGTTTTTGGGGGTAGTCCCATCAACAACATCGTAATATTCATATAGTCATAATATCTGTATTTTTACAATAACTATTTGTGCGAAGTATTATTTAAAAATCACTTTTCTTCGGATGTTTTCGATTTTCTGTGTCACGATTGTATGGCTGAAATATTTATTGGTTGAAAAAGGTGGGTTGCTGGTATTGGTAGAGTTTTTTGCCGCCGGCGAGGTTGTTGGTGGGTGGGTCGGGTGATTTGGTGGTGTTCTCGGTCGATGGTGAAATCGTCGGAGATTGCTGACAGGGATTGACAATCGGATTTTATCTGTCATACTCTTATATAGAGGTGTTAACGCATGACCGGTTTTGAAAAGCCGGTTGAAGGTGAGGGTGAGAGTGGTGCGGGTAATGTTTGAGATTGTCAAAACATAAGAGAGGGGAGGGTTGGGTTTAAAGGATGAAACAGGTTATTACCACGGAAAAGAAGCCGATTAAGCTCTGGCTTGATGATATTGAGGCGAACACCTTTGAGCAGGTCAAAAATCTTGCCAATCTGCCCTTTATCTTCAAGCATGTGGCGGTTATGCCCGATGCTCATCTCGGCTATGGCATGCCGATCGGCGGCGTTATGGCCTCGGCCGAGATGGTGATTCCGAATGCCGTCGGGGTTGATATCGGCTGCGGCATGTGTGCCGTAAAAACCTCGCTGCAGTCGATCTCCACGGCCCATCTGCAACAGGTCTTGAGCGAGATCAAAAGAACGGTGCCGGTTGGTTTCAAGCATCATCAGCGCCGGCAGGATCCGGCGCTGATGCCGAAGGCCATCGGCTACTCGTTAAAGGAACTTCCGATTGTCTCCAGAGAGTATAAAAGTGCCTTGACCCAGCTTGGTACTTTGGGGGGAGGCAACCATTTTATTGAGATTCAGAAAGGGAATGACGGCTATATCTGGCTCATGCTGCACTCCGGCAGCCGGAATATCGGCTTTAAGGTGGCCAACTACCATAACCGTCTGGCCATCAATCTGAATAGCCGTGAGGGTTCAAAGATACCTGAAAAATGGCAGTTGGCCTTTCTCCCGATCGCCAGTGAAGCGGGGCAGAAATATCTGAGTGAGATGAATTTTTGTGTCGAATTCGCTTATGCTAATCGCAAACTCATGATGGAGCGCATCCAGGCGGCTCTTCTGGCGGTTGTACAGCCCGTCTTTTTTGAGCCGCTCATCAATATTGCGCATAACTATGCGGTTATGGAGAGGCACTTTCATAAGGATGTCATGGTTCATCGCAAAGGGGCGACCCGAGCAGAAGTTGGTGAGATCGGAATCATTCCCGGCTCTCAAGGGACTCCGAGTTATATTGTCAAGGGTAAGGGCAACAGCGAAAGTTTTGCCTCTTGTGCCCACGGCGCCGGGCGCAAGATGGGGCGTAAACAGGCCCAGCGCCAGCTCAATCTTGGCCGGGAGCAGAAGCGTTTGGATGATCAGGGGATCATCCACTCAATCCGTCGAACCCGGGATCTGGATGAGGCGGCCGGGGCCTATAAGAATATCGATGAGGTGATCGATAACCAGCTTGATCTGGTTGAGGTACTGGTGGAGTTACGTCCTTTGGCCGTAATCAAAGGTTAATGGCGTCGTAAAAAGTTCCGATCTTCTGCGTCGTCGTGGTTTTTCAGACACTCGACATAC
>JAUVDU010000023.1 GCA_030595135.1 Deltaproteobacteria bacterium
ACGATCTTTCCGGTTTTCCTCCCTGCACACCGACCGCCTGTATGGCTATGCTCCACTTCTATGATATCCCGATTAAGGGCAAACGCTGCGTTGTTCTGGGACGTTCCCTGGTTGTCGGCAAACCGGTTGCCATGTTGCTGTTGCGCGAACACGGCACCGTAACCCTCTGTCACTCCCGCACTGAAAATCTTAATAAAGTCTGTCAGGAAGCTGACATTCTGATCGCCGCCGTCGGTCGCGCCAAGATGGTCAAAGCCGACTTTGTTAAAGCGGGCCAGATTGTGATTGATGTCGGCATCAACGAAGATCCCGACAAACCCGGCAAATACTGCGGCGATGTCGACTTTGCCGAGTGTGAACCTGTCGTTGAAAAAATCACACCTGTTCCGGCTGGTGTCGGTTCGGTTACCACTGCGGTCTTGTGTAAACAGACGATCATCGCCTGTGAGCAACTAAATCCATAAGCAATAAAGATTTCACAAAAAAGATCAACAAAAAGGCCCGGAAGAATCTTCCGGGCCTTTTTTATTCTAAAAGCACCTCAGCGCCACTCAGCATCACCCGCAAACGGCGATAAACACGTTCAATCACCGACGGCGTGCAACGACAATTTATCCACCTGCTGCAAAACACCTGTTCGAGGTCTCGCCTTCTACCAGTTTTACTTCGCTCAAAAAAACACCGCTAAAATTAATCCATTCCCAAGACTTACATTGTCAAAAGTTAACAATACATGCTATCTCAATAGCTAAATAAGTTGCTTTACAATAAAATATATGCTACTTTAATAGCAACAGTACAATCTGAAGCTTAGATTTTCTCAGTCGTTGCGAAAAATGTGATCCAAATGAAATGTACGGTCGAAATCTTTCTTGATGGATATTGGCAAAAAGCTGGTTTTTTTGAGCCGGATGAAAGTCAATTAAATTTAGGCGTTGGTGGCAGTGGTCGCTTTGATTATGACATTGATTATGCGGTCAACTATATTGACCAACCTTATTGTCAGGTCGGATCCAGGTATCCGGTAAATTTTGAGCTGTATAGAGAATCAACGTGGCCGGCGTTTCTGCTTGACTTACTTCCTTCCGGGGCTGGACGCCGGGTCTGGATTAAGCGCCTTGGTTTGGTTGATAATGAGAGTGCTGATTGGCATCTTTTACTCAAGGGGGCCGGCAATCCTCCCGGGAATCTCCGAATTCGAGAAGCAAGTGAACGTTCTCTAGTTGATCATCCGGGTTTTGCGAAGAATGACATTGTCAATCGGCATGAAGATTTCATCGAATATGCCGAAAAAAATGGCGCTCTCGTTGCCGGGGCCACAGATGTTCAGGGTGAGGCGCCAAAATTTCTCATGAATCAGGATTGCCGGGGAAAATGGCATGCTGATGGGGCCTTGCCGGATAGCAATGTAGAAAAGTTCTGGTTGATAAAATTCCCCAGGGGAACAACCGATCAGGATCGCTTGATTCTAAAAAACGAGGCTCCTTACTATAAAGTTGCCGGAAGTTTTGGTTTAAGAACCGGATAACCTCTGGAGTTTGTTGACAACAACCTTTTTATCTCTCGTTTTGACAGGTCTGTCAAAATGGAACAAGTTGAAAGATATGGCTTGGAAACCCTAGCCTCAGCTACTGCTTCGAGCTCATTTGGAAGATATGGTTCACACCTCTCCTTTTGTCAGGCAATAGCCGAATATAGCACTCTGCCGGATGAGGAAATTTTAGAATATCTAATGCGGGACATACTAAATGTGGCACTTCGAAATACTGATAATCATGGTCGCAATACGGCTTTAATAAAATACCCCAACGGGAAAATTGAACTATCCCCACTTTATGATTTTGCTCCGATGTTTCTTGATCCCGAAGGAATTGCCAGAGCCACAAGATGGGGTGGTGCACTGGAAACTGAGATCGGACGACCGTCATGGGGAAGAGTTGCCGAAGCTCTCTCGCCTTATGTCACTGAACCTGAAAAAATCATAGTAGTCATGAAAAAATGTGCACTTCGCCTGGACAAAATACCGGAAACCATGCATCAATGTGGAGTCGACGACTATTTGATAGAAAGACTGGCAGATCGGATTCAGGAAATCAGCAAAGATGTGCTTGATGCAAGTCAATAAAGGGTGCTTAGAGATATGAGAAAATTTCCGCCTGAAGAGGTGCAAAAAGAGAAGGAGAAATTCTACGAAGAGATTATGCAGGGCCGTTTGACGATTGGTCAGGCAACTTTGCGGATGCGAAAAATCGTAGGTCTGACGCAAAAAGATTATGCTGAAAAGATACTTAAAATTTATCCTCGCGTCCTCATGGACATCGAGAAAGATCGCGGAAACCCGACCCTTGAAACCCTGAATAAAATCGCTCGCCCCTTTGGCCTGAAGGTTATGTTTATACCCCCCAATAAAAAATTCAGACTGATTTGAAATTCTATACTATTCAGGTGTCGCTTCAAATGAACCACGGAACTAAAACCGACCACTCACCACTCCCTGCAAACAGCGATAAACCCGCTCAATCACCGACGGCCAATCACCCGGTTCCGGTTGCCGGAAAAGCCGCATGGTTGGATACCAGGGTGAATCCTCACGCTCCAGCATCCAGCGCCAATCCGCATCAAAGGGTAACAACAGCCACGTCGGTCGAGCCAAAGCCCCGGCCAGGTGGACAACTGAAGTATCAACCGAAATTACCAAATCGAGATGAGCAATTACCGCCGCAGTATCTTCAAAGCTATCTAATTTTGGGGCCAAATTTTCCAAACAACCACTGTTCCCGGGAGCGACTAGGAAGCCCTCCAGTTCTTTCTCCTGCTCACCTTTTTGCAGTGAATACCACGAAACCCCATCTACTCTAAAAAGCGGCGCAAACAGAGAAAGTGCCATCGACCGACGGGCATCATTTCGGTGCGCAGGATTTCCTCCCCAGACCAAACCAACCCGAAGATTTTCAGCCCTTCCGAGAGCCTTTCGCCAACGCGCTAAAAAACCTTCTTCGATCTGCAAATAAGGAACACGATCCGGCAAATCTTCCAGAGTGCTGCCAAACAGATAGGGCAGACTCAAAAGCGGCGCCTGGATCTGGTAATTGATTCTCTTCAATTCTTTTACGGAAACAATCTCAAGCAAGGGAAAACTACTCTGCATCAAACCAATCATAAGATCCGACACCGCTACTAAAACATGCTTGGCAGTAGATTGTAATTGGGGTAAGTAGCGAGTAAATTGTAAAGTATCACCGAGACCTTGCTCAGCCCAAAGCAAAATAGTTTTATCTTTAAGCAAAGAGATGTCACCGTCCCAAAGCTGTTTTGACGGCAAGACTGATAAGCTATTGGCCTGCCAACGGGCTTCATACAACTTAAAACCTTCTCTCCAATTGCCATTTTTGAGTAACACCAATCCCAGATTCTGACAAAATTCAGCGTCTTCAGGAACCAGTTCAACCAGCCTACGACAACCAGCAATCGCCTCATCCACCAACCCCGATTCTTTAGCAATCCGACTTAAAGCAAAAAGAGCGCGAAGATGATCCGGCTCAGCGGCGACAACCTGCCGAAAAAGCTGCAAAGCGGCAGGCAAGTTATCTTCACAAACAGCCAGACAGCCGAGATTGTAAAGCACCTCATGCCTTCCCGAAGACATTCGCAAGGCTTTCTGTAAAGCACTCCGGGCAGCGGGCAATTCACCTCGGGCAACCAGAATAACTGCGAGATTATTCATCCAGATCGGATTTTTGGGAAACTTTTTGACCAGACTACCCAACAATCTGAATGCTGCATCGTAGTCCCGGTTCTCATGAGCTACATTAGCCAAAGCATTAAGTGCTGGGGGATAGTCCGGGCGGCACTCTAAAATAGCCTCGTAAAACTTAACCGCCCCAGCCCAACGCCGCTCCTGCGTTAAAGTAACAAAGAGCTTCTCCTCCGATTCCGACAACTCTCCGTTATCCGGCGATACAAAAATAAAAGTAAAATTAGGCCAGGTCATCACAAAGTACCACCACAAACTACCCCACAGATTACCAACAAAAAACAATTGACATATTTTCGTCAAAAATGCACAATGTATCAACTTGTTAGAGCTAACACCACCACCTCCAACCCTAACCGTTCATCGAGCTGATACTGAATGCGACTATCAAAAGCAAGCTTAAAATTTATCATCGACAACTTTCGTAACCATACCATGTCACAAAAAAGATGATAAATCAAAAGGTTAAAGCGGCGCCTTGGATTGAATCGGGAAACCACTTCCTAAGTGAAGAGAAGTGGCCAGAGGCTGTCCATTGCCTGTATCAAAGCTTAAAAGTTGACCCCGACAATGCTGATGCTTACGCCCTAATAGCCCAGGCATACAGTCAACAAAATCTGCCGGAACAAGCCCAATCGAGCTATCAAAAGGCCCACGAGCTTGCCCCGGACAATCATAACTACCTTTACAATCTAGCTCTTTTTTTCCAGAAAATCGGACTCCTGCCCCAAGCTGAAGTATACTATTTAAAACTCCTGTCGAAACAACCCGAACATACCGATGCGATGGCCAATCTGGGACGCCTTTATCAAGACACAAACCGACCAGAACTTGCCCTGCACTATTACGAACAGGATATCAGACTACGCCCTGACGACCCCGACTCCCATTTCAATCTTGCTTTTATCCATCTTTTAACCGGTAATTATGAAGCCGGGTGGCGCGAATATGAGTGGCGTTTTCAACGCTCTGCCGCCAAACGCACCTATCCTCATAGCTACGAGCAGCCGCGCTGGAACGGAGAACCCTTTTCCGGGCAAACGCTCCTCATCCATGGAGAACAGGGGTTTGGCGACAATCTCCAATTTCTTCGCTATCTGCCACTAGTTAAAAAATCAGGCGGCCGAGTTCTTTTTGAGGTGCCTAAATTACTGGCCCCACTCATCAAAGACTATCCCGGGATCGACCAACTTCTGAACTTCAACCCTTCCCGGGCAACCCAAGCATCATTTGATTTTTTTATCCCTTTACTTAATCTGCCGGGAATTTTCAAGACTTTACCAACTACCATACCGGCATCTGAACCCCACGTGACAGCCCCACCTCAACTATGTGAGAAATGGCAAAAACATCTGGCATCACCCCGCCATAAAGTCGGTCTTGTCTGGGGCGGCCACACCCTGCCGGATCATTTACGCTCATGTTCGGCAAAGACATTTCGCCCTCTCTGCGAAATCGACGGTATCGATTTCTACGGTCTACAAACCGGGGAACCTGCAAAAGAAAGTAAAATTCTTGAAACAACCACCGGGTTTAGAACAAACCTGGGCAATGAACTGATTAATTTTGCCGACACCGCCGCAATCATTAGTCAACTCGATCTGACCATCACCATCGATACCGCCACAGCTCATCTTGCCGGAGCCATGGGCCGCCCGGTCTGGGTACTCCTTCCTTTTGCCCCCGACTGGCGCTGGTTTCTTTCGCGCAGCGACTCACCCTGGTACCCGACCATGCGCCTCTTTCGCCAGTCGGAAGCAAAAAATTGGCAGCAGCCTCTTGATGAGATCAAAGAAAAACTTTGTAATTTAACGACGTCTTGAAAGAATCAGGCCGATAAAAATTTCCTTTACAGAGAGCACCACTTACATTAGAAATAAATAGATGTAAGAGAAACCAACTTATTTTTTTTACAAGAGTTGTACATAAATTTTACTTATGAATAAAAATATCGGCATAGGCTGGCAACTGCATGATCGAACCGGCTGGGGAGTCTACGGAATCAACCTTGCGTTGCAACTGTTATCTCATCCCGATTACTCCCCAACCTTACTGTTTCCACTGGGACGACTACCAGAGCACCCACTGCAAAAAGAGAGGCTGCGACCAGCAATTGAGAGCTACAATAACCTTGCAAGCGCCCTTAAGCACACCCCGGGATTTAGACCGTTAAGTGAGAATCTCACAATTCTCTATGGCTTGGGAAATGATTTCATCCATAATGAAAGTCCACTTATGAGCCCGACTGAAGCAGGGGTAATCTTTTTTGAAAATACCCTCTTCAGCCAACAGAGTCGGGAGCGGGCCGCCCGCTTTCCGCTGATTATAACCGGCTCACACTGGAATGAGGAAATTCTCAAAAACAAGGGATTTTCATCCCAAATCGAAACCGTAATTCAAGGTATTGATCCCACCATCTTTCACCCAGCCCCGAAATCTGGACTTTTCAAGAACCGTTTTGTGGTCTTCTCTGGAGGCAAGCTTGAATATCGCAAAGGCCAGGACATTGTCATCGCCGCTTTTCGGGCTTTCCAAAAACGCCACCCGGAAGCCCTGTTGCTAGCTGCCTGGCATAATAGCTGGCCGGAAAGCATGGCCAGGATCTCAACCAAAGGATATGTTTCCGGTATACCGGAAACCAACGGCAACCAACAACAGGCTGTCGCAAAATGGCTCCTGAAAAATGGTTTAACCAAAGAAAGTTTTCTAGTCCTACCGGAAACACCCAATATCTATATGGCTCCGATTATTCGTGAGGCCGATGTCGCTCTATTTCCCAACCGGGGTGAAGGTGGTACCAATCTGGTTGCCATGGAAACCCTGGCTTGCGGAATCCCAGTAATCCTGGCTGCCAACAGCGGTCAGCTTGATTTTGCCGACCATAACATCTGCCTGCCCTTAAAAAAACAGGGAAAGGTAAAACCGGCCACAACAATGTCGGGGGTGGAAGGTTGGGGAGAGAGTGATCTTGAAGAAATCATCGAAGCCTTGGAAGATATCTATACAAACACCCAGGAGTCCCGACAGCGCTCTCTTCGAGCGGTTGAGCACATGCAAAATTTTACCTGGGAAAAACAGGTTGATAAACTTTTACAGGTAGTTAACAACTTTTTTTCATAAAGGCATAACTCTCAATGAAAACTATCGTTGTCTCCGCCGCTGATGCCGGTTTTTTTTACTTGCTTCAAGGTTTGATAGAGTCATTGCTCACCTTAAACGAAAATGATTGTCCACAACTAGGAGTGCTCGATCTGGGCCTTGCGCCTGATCATCTTACCTGGCTAAAAGAACGGAAGGTCATCACGGTCACCCCGGAATGGGACTTTGAATTTGCCGACCGCGACACTAAAGACCGACGTTTCATGGCCCAAACCGCCCGCCCTTTTCTAACTAAATATTTTCCGGACTATGATATCTTGATCTGGATGGATGCCGACACCTGGATTCAGGAACGTGACGCCCTCGGCTGGCTACAGTACATAGCCGCCCAAAACCGCTTGGCAATTTGCCAGGAGATGCACAGAGCCTACAAACGGCATTATCAAAATCAGGAAATTTTCGGAAAATACGCCATCTTTAAAGATTTTTTTGGCCCTGAAGCAGCGGAAACTTATGGCTTTATGCCATCAATTAATGTTGGAGTCTTCGCCCTTTCAAGCCAAGCTCCCCATTGGCAAGCTTGGCGCCAGGTTATGACCCAGGCCTTACACGTTGAAAGTAGTTTTTTCGCCGAACAAACCAGTCTCGATTATGCAATCTACAAAGACAATCTACCGGTAAGCTGGCTTCCGGCCCGCGGCAATTGGCTTTGCCACCAGGCTCTACCAAAATTTTGCCCGAGGCAGAAACGGCTCGTGGAACCTAGCCCTCCATACGACCCTCTGTGGGTTGTCCATCTAACCATGGCCACCAAAAACACTGCAATTGAGTTAAAAACAACCCAAGGAAAAACCTTGACCTCAAAATTAAATTTTCAACACATGCGACAGCTATTACAGTACAACAATTGATGCAACAGAACCTTATGACAAAACAAAAAAAAACCGAGGCTACGAAATGGTTCAAAACAGGAGTCATTGCCCAAGATCAAAAACAGTTTGAGCAAGCTATCAACGCCTACACGAAAGTTCTCCAGTTAACTCCCGGTCATTTTGAAGCAACCTACAACCTGGCGGTGCTCTACCATGAGCAGGGGAAACTGGATCTGGCCCAACAAACCTATGTCGAAGCACTTAAACAAAATCCCGCATCGGCCTTGACATACAAAGGTCTAGGCGATATTTTATTTGCCCGCCAGGAAGCCGAACGAGCGCTATCGTCCTATCATCAGGCCTTAAAAATTAAACCCGATTTCCCAGAAGCCTGGTACAATGCCGGAGTCGTTGAAAAACATCTACAACACCTGCCGGCGGCCATAACTGCATATCAACAAGCCATAAGATTAAAGCCAGACTATACCAGCGCCTTGGCTGGTCTTTCCGAACTTTCCCAACAAACAAGTAGTATTCCCGAAACTTTAACATTTCTGACAGGCATCATCAGAGACAACCCCAAAAATGTGCCATTACAACTGACCATGGCGGAAATCTTCTACCACAATCAACAGCCTGAAAAAGCGCTGACCTTCATTCTCGAAAGCCTTAAAATCGATAAACATAACGGCGAAGCATTCAATCTCTTGGGATTGATCCATTTGCAACGGGGAGAAACGGATACAGCTCGCCGTTTTCTGACTCAGGCACGAGAGTTCTCACCAAATTCAATGAAAATCAATAGCAACCTGCTCTACTCTTTCCTAACAGACCCGGAAGCGAAACCAAAAGAGTACCTCCAGGAAATCTCACTCTGGTGGCGAGAGCATGGGACACCACTGGCCACGGAAACAATTTACAACCACAAACGCAACCTTGTTTCCAAAAGACGTTTACGACTGGCATTCATTTCCGGAGATTTCCGCCGTCACTCGGTCAGCTACTTTTTTCTTCCTCTGATCAGCAATCTAACAGCAGAAAATTTTGAAATCTTTTGTTATTCAGACACCTACAAAACGGACAATTACACAACTAACATTCAAGAACATGCCGACCATTGGCGGCCGACATATGGACTTGATGACTACGTTGTGGCAAAAATGATAGAACGTGACAAAATTGACATTTTTGTCGAGCTTTCCGGCCACACCGCCAACAATCGTCTAGCCGTCATTGCCCGCCAACCGGCTCCGGTGCAATTCTCGTGGCTCGGCTACCCAGCCTCAACCGGAATCTCAAACAACACCTTTCGGCTTTCCGACAAAATCGCCGACCCTCCTGCGTATCATGATCATTATACAGAAACACTTGCCTACTTATCACCTTTATTCCTTTGTTACGCCCCCCCACCTGAGGCTAACACTCTACCTGCCACCAAGATACCCTGCAACGACAAACGGCTGGTTTTCGCTTCTTTCAACAACTCCGTCAAAATCAACCAAAAAGTCATCAAGGTCTGGGCAAAAATTCTAAAACGCCTGCCCGATGCCATCCTCATCCTTAAAACCAGAACTTTAAAAGATGAATCAGTCAACATTTTCTTCAAAAAAAGCTTTGCTAACAACGGTATTAACCCAGAGAGAATCTTTATTTATGGTAATGATTTTTCGGTTGTTGATCATTTCAGTGCCTATAATGAAGTTGACATAGCTCTCGACTCTTTCCCTTATAACGGCACAACTACAACTTGCGATGCACTATGGATGGGGGTTCCGGTCATCACTTTGCGGGGTGACACCCATGCAGCTCGGGTTGGAACTACACTCCTGCAAGCCTTGGGCTGTCCTGAGCTGATCGCTACCGATGAATTCGACTACATAGAAAAAGTGGTCAACCTGGCGACCGATCCTGAACGCCTTTCTCGATATCACGACACCATTCGCAAAAGTATGCAAGATTCACCGATTATGAATGCCGCCGGTTTCGCCGCCGGTTTTACTGAGATAATGAAAAAACGCTGGGAAGAATGGCGTTCCAAACGCTCAAAGATTTTACAACGCCTGGCTTATGAAAAAGGGGAACTTCTCGGTCTGCCATCAGAACTGGCAAAAATTTTACCTGAAAATGAGGCCGCTCTATCCCTTTTAGAACGTGCTGTAGAAACAAACCAGTCCATCTATCCTTTCTTAAAACTGGGCCAACAATACATCAACGAACAGAAACTGGAAGAGGCCTATATCTGTTTCAGGGAAGAACTCTCCAATAACGCCGACAATTACACGGCTCGCTTTGCTCTGGCCCATACCTTAGAAAATCTAGGCAACGATGATGAAGCAGCATGTCACTATCGTAAAGTTCTGCAAACTAACCCGGAGATGGTAAACGCCGCAGCTAATTTAAGTTCTCTTTTAAACCGCCAAAACAATAGCGACGAAGCCCTTAAAATTTTACTTACCGCCCGCCAACAAACACCTGATAATAACTCCGTCAACTTTCAGTTAGCAAACACTTATTACCATCTTCGCCGCCTCGAGGAAGCTTATGACACCCTCTGCCACTGCCTCAAACTTGAACCGAAACAGGCCGGAATCTGGAATAACCTCGGTTATTTGATGGCCGAATCAGGAAAATCCGAAAAGGCCACTGAATGTTATCGTCACGCTTTAAGTATCGATCCCGGCTGTATAGAGGCACAAACCAATCTCATTTGGCGCCTGACCCAGACCTGCGCCTGGCAAGAACTAGAAAAAGTAAGGCGAGACTGCAACCATTTTGCCCCCTTGCTCAGCATAATCCTGCAACCCGATCCACAACAAAACCTGCAACATGCCCAAACTGCTATACGGAAATCAAGTAAAAAGTGTAAAACCATGGCCCAACCACCACGGTCAATCTCACAAAAAGAAAGTATAATTAAAATCGGCTACCTTTCATGCGATTACAGAGATCACCCCGTAGCCCATAATATACTCAATCTCTTCCGCCTCCATGACCGTAACCATTTTCATATTACCGCCTACTCCTGCGGCCCTGATGACAACAGTGACTATCGCAACCGCATCCAAAAAGATTGTGATACTTTTGTCGATTTACAAAAAATGAACGACTCTGATAGCGCCAAAAAAATTCGTGCCGACGGCATTCACATCCTGATTGAACTGATGGGCCATACCCGCGAAAACCGGCTTGGCATCTGTGCCTTTA
>JAUVDU010000169.1 GCA_030595135.1 Deltaproteobacteria bacterium
AAAGCCAGCATTTTGCCGTAATCCATCTTATAGATATGGTCACCAGCCAGAACCAGAATATATTTGGGCCTTATGATATCAAGTGAGTAGAGGTTTTGGTAAATAGCGTCAGCCGTGCCCTGATACCATTTTTCGCCGACCCTCATCTGGGGCGGAATTTCGTAGATGAACTCGCCTAGTTCCGGGTTGAAGATACTCCATCCGGCCGCCAGGTGGCGGGAGGCGGAACCTGATTTATATTGGGTCAGGACAATGATTTTGCGGATATGGGAGTTCAGGCAGTTACTTAAGGTGAAATCGATGATCCGGTATTGGCCGGCAAAAGGGACAGCTGGTTTAGCCCGATCCCTGGTCAAGGGGCTCAAACGTTTACCTTCACCTCCGGCCA
The DNA here is from genome assembly GCA_030595135.1 of Deltaproteobacteria bacterium. Taxonomy (GTDB): domain Bacteria; phylum Desulfobacterota; class Anaeroferrophillalia; order Anaeroferrophillales; family Tharpellaceae; genus Tharpella. Next base: position 389 of record JAUVDU010000169.1, read on the forward strand.
GAACAACTGCAAGAAGATCGTTCAACATAGCCTGCCTCCTTTTAGAATTTATTGTGTCAGGAAATTAGTAGCAAAGCGGAAACGAAATTGCAAGGGAGAATTACTTAATTTCGTAGACCGGCAATAAGACGTTGCGGTTTTAAGAAGAGGTTTAAAGCGTCAATCGGGTTGGTGACGACCAGGTTGGCGGCGGCCAGGGAGCGGGCGTGAGCGCTTTCGGAACCTAAGACACAGATGCCCAAAACGGCCTCTTGCAGCATCAGGTGATCATTGTAGCCGTTACCAATAGCGGCATGGGTTTGGGAGCCCAGTTTTGAGAGGAAATCTCGCTTGGCAATCGTTCCGGGGGTGGCGGCGGGCATGCCTATGAGTTTAACCGGTAGAGAGGCAAACATCTTACGGGCCGTACCAAACGTGTCCGCCGTTATAACATAAACCTTCATGATAGCAGCAACTCTTTGCAGGCTTTCGGCAACCTCTCGGCTCAATTGACCATCAAGGGTTAAAGTGCCGTTCATATCACAAAGAACGCCTTGCAACTCAAGGGGTTCTCTACCGGGGATGTTAAGATTTAAGCTCATAATTTTCTCAAAGCTGATGCATTCGCACCCCAAGGGTATTTTCTTTGGGTGTAAAAAGTTACTGGATGGCTAAGTAAAAAATTTGATATACAAGGAGTAGTGGTTTTTCAGGCGCGAGACCATACAAATAGTATGTCGAGTGTCTGAAAAATCAGTACGACGCAGGAGATCGGATTTTTTACGACGCCATCGGGGTGCAGATGCGGGCCATAATATAGTTATGGGCGGCGTTGCGCAAGGCTTCCGGCCCCATCAGGGAGCAGTGAATTTTCTCTTCCGGCAGACCGCCCAGGAGGGAGGCAACCTGATCACCGGAGATCATCATTGCATCATCTAAAGATTTGTTGCTAATCATCTCGGTAAAGATGCTTGTGGTGGCGATTGCATAGGGGCAGCCGGCAACCATGGCTGAGGCCTTGATGATAATATCATTTTCTACTTTAAGGTAGAGCTCTATATAGTCGCCACAGCCGGGATCGCCGCCCTGCCCCATAACGGTGGCATCAGCCATGACCTCGAGGTTGCGGGGATTTTTAAAATACTCTTTTACTTGCTCATTCAATGGTTGGTATCTCCATTTGTCTTAACTTGATCGGAAGGCTTGAGTCCGTTGCGAATTAGTCTGAGGTCTGGAAATAGCGTTCTCCGCTATGTTCAAGCACTTTAATTTCGCCCTTTTCGAGCATCAGGTCAAGGATTTTTATAACCTCAACCGCTTTCAGGCCCAGGGCCTGTTCGAGATCGCTTTTAGTGCAGGGGCGGCGTTTCAGGGTGGCGAGAATGGTTTCTTCGGTTTTGTTGATTGTGCTGCCGTAATCGGAATCTCGGGTAAAAGGAGCAATGATTTCCGCCCGTGATCCGAATTGGGGTAAAATCTGTTTCAGAAAAGATTGTTCAACCGCCACCGCTTCGGCTAAAACCCCAGGTCGGACGACGGTGTTAAGCTGAATCTTGTCCGGTTTTATGGCAGCCACCGCTTCAACCAGTCGATTGATCTCTTGAGGGTTGTCATTAAGTCCCCGGCAGAAAAGAATCTCAAGCCAGATTTCACCCTGGAATTCGCGACGTAGTTTGATTAGTCCGGCAATTATCTCTTTAACGTCAAGTCCGGGAGCCGGTCGATTCAACCTGACAAAGAGATCTTTGGAAACAACATCAAGTGACGGCAGAATTACATCAACCAGCGCCGCTTCACGGCGGACTTCAGGATCGTTAAAGAGGGTGCCGTTAGTGAGCAGGGCGATCGGAGTTTTGCATGAATTTCGCAAAAGTTTGATGACCCGGGGCAGAGCCTTGTTCAACGTCGGCTCACCGGAGCCAGAGAGCGTAATGTAGTCGAGATTTTGTTTAGCTTGATCTTTTGCGGCAAAGTAGGCTTTAATCTCTTTTTCAAGCTGTATGTAGGGGACGTATTCGGCTCGCTTAGTTACCGGTGTTGCCGTTTTACCCAGCTCACAGTAGATACAGTCCAACGTGCAGGTTTTGAAAGGTACCAGGTCAATCCCCAGAGAGAGGCCGAGTCGGCGCGATGGTACCGGGCCGAAAATATGGGTAGAGGCAGGGTTCATGGAAAAAGATGTGTTTAGTTATCTGAAAGACACTCTTCGACTTCGTCTTTTTGTCGATGATTATTAATGATAAAGCGGATCGGCAGATCCGGTGCCGCCTTTTGTGCGGCCAGCTTCATATCATTACCGAGCTTGAAAATCAAGGGGCAGATATTGGATGAAGGGGTCAGCGTAATAATAATACCTTTTTCATCGATTTCGAGTTTATCGAGCAGAGGCAGATCGGTGACCTGCATGCCGGTTGATGGATCGCGGACGGAGCCTAAGGCCGCCAGAATTTTTTCTTTGAGTTTTTCCGGTTCATTTATCATGTTTGATTTCCTGTCAGATTAGGTCGTCTTTTAAATTAGCCACGAAAGCACACGAAAAGGCAGGAAAAAAAGCTTTCGTGTTCTTTCGTGCCTTTTCGTGGCTAAAAGAGTTAGAGACTTAACTCTTTTTCCACTTTATCCCACATCTCGCGAACCACTTGACTGACGATGCCGCAATCATATTCAACTACGCTCTGGCGAGCGACTTGGGCTTTGTTGACAATCGGATCAAGGGGAATTTCACCGACCAGGGGCAGGTTATGTTCCGTGCAGTAGTCGCGAATCTTTTGGCTGTTGACGAGGTTGAGGTCGAAACGATTGACACAAACCAGGGCCGGAATATCGAAATGGCGGCAGAGACCGTGAACCCGTTCCATATCGTGCATTCCCGAGAGAGTTGGTTCGGTGACGATCAAAACCAGGTCGACGCCGGTGATTGCGGCGGTAACCGGACAACCGATTCCCGGAGGCCCGTCGTTGATGAGCAGATCAAACCCCTCTTTCTGGGCTATGAGCTTGCCCTGTTGACGTACCAGGGTGACGAGCTTGCCGGAATTATCTTCGCCGATGCCGAGACGGGCATGAACCATTTTGCCGGCCCGGGTGTCAGAGATAAACCAGCGGCCGTTGATGGTATCGACCATGGTGATCGCCTCTTCAGGGCAAGCCAAGGCGCAGAGTCCGCAGCAGTCGCAGGCGAATTCATTAATCGAATAACCCGACTCTTCGGAAAAATCGATAGCGTCAAAACGGCATAAACGTTGACATTCGCCGCAACGGGTACATTTTTCACTGTCTAGTTGTGGCCCTCGTCCGCCGATAAAATCCGCGCTGGAAATTTCTGTGGGAGTCAGAATCAGGTGGAGGTCGGCGGCATCAACATCACAGTCAGCCAGAATCGTATTTTTTGCTAATACGGCAAAGGCGGCGGTCACCGTGGTTTTGCCGGTGCCGCCCTTGCCGCTGATAATCGTTAACTCCTTCATTTTTCTACCTCCGCGACAATCCTTTGATGCAGCTTTTGAAAATCTTCTCTTAAACTCTGACTGTGGATGACGGCTGCTTCACCTTTGGAGTAGGCGAAGGCGAGATCGCGGTCAAAGGGAATCTCCATGAGAATCGGGATCGCCTCGCGTTGGCAATATTTCTGAATCTGGTCATCGCCGCTGTCGGATCGGTTGATAAGGATGCCGCAGGGAATTTTAAGCTGATGGGCGACGCCGACTGCCAACTCCAGATCGTTGAGACCGAAAGGGGTCGGTTCCGTGACGAACAGGCAATAGTCACAACCCATTAGTGTTTGAACCATGGGGCAGGAGGTTCCGGGCGGTGCATCTAAAATTGCGAAACAGTCATTCTTAACCAGTTTTTTGACTTTTTTGATGATTGGCGGCGAGAGCGGATTGCCGATGTTCGAGATCCCATGGGCAAAATCGAGTTCATCTGTTTCTACGGCCTTGGCCTTGCCGATTTCCAGGCAGCCAATGACCTTGGTTGTTTCACTGATCGCTTTTTCCGGACAGATGAATGTACAGGCTCCGCAGCCATGGCAAAGCTCGGAAAAAACCATCACCTTCTTGCCGATGACGGCCAGCGCATTGAATTCGCAAGCTGCGGCACATTGGCCGCAGTAGGTGCAAAGTTCTTCGTTGATTTTGGGGATCGGCATGGTGACGTCACGTTTGTCACTGATCTTTGGTTTTAGAAAGAGATGGCCGTTCGGTTCTTCAACATCACAGTCAAGGTATTGGGAGGCGGGTGTCACCAGCGCCAGATTAGTGGCGATAGTGGTTTTCCCGGTTCCCCCTTTACCGCTGGCAATTGCGATAATCATTGTTTGATGTCCTTAGTAGTCAGGTTTTAAGTTAAAGCGGGTAGCGGCTAACTTTGCTTCGCCCTGCTTCGCGTGGGGACAGACTACGGATAAGCCTTGGTTAACGTTACGGTTTGACTCTATGCAGGCTATCGATTACCAGTTGCACCCGTAAAACCCAGTCCCCGCCGGTCGAAGGCTTGGTAAAGGGACGCGGTTTTTTGCCCCGCCCTATCTCGGTACGGGGACAGGGTCTTAAAAAATTACCAGAGTTTAGAAAATCTTGTAATGTCAAGATGCACAAACAACCAATAATTACCCGTAGCCTGTCCCCCACGCAGTGAGCGAT
>JAUVDU010000305.1 GCA_030595135.1 Deltaproteobacteria bacterium
GGAAAGAGGTGTAGCCTTTGAAAATCATGAAAATATTGGTATTCAACTCAGGTTCATCGTCGCTTAAATTTCAGCTCTTTGTCAAGGCGGATCTTTCGGTTTTAGCTTCGGGGCTGATAGAGCAGATTGGTGATCTTAAAAGTGCTGCTAAACTTTCTTTTGTTGATTCTTCCGGGCTTTTAGCAAGGGAGCTCAAACGGAGCGACCCGGTAGCCGATCACCGCGAAGCCATCAAGGTTATGGCTGAAATGTTGCGCGAAAGCGGAACCCTGGTTGATTCGGGCGAACTGGCCGGGATCGGACACCGGGTGGTGCACGGCGGTGAGGCTTTTCATGAGCCGGTACTCATTGATGAAATTGTTATAGCTGACATTGAAGAGCTGATCCCGCTGGCGCCTCTCCACAATCCGGCTAACCTGATGGGGATTCGGGTGGCTATGGAACATGTGCCCCAGATATCTCAGGTTGCGGTTTTTGATACCGCTTTTCACCAGTCAATTCCTGAGCATGCTTATCTCTATGCCCTTCCATATAGTTTATACGAAAAGAAAAAGGTGCGGCGCTACGGTTTTCATGGCACCTCTCATAGTTATGTGGCGCGACAGGCGGCACTTTATCTTGACCGGCCTTTGAACGAGTTGAATATTATTACCCTTCACCTTGGCAACGGTGCCAGTGCCGCCGCCATCAGGGGTGGAAAGAGTATCGATACCTCTATGGGTTTAACTCCTCTTGAAGGGCTGATCAAGGGAACCCGCAGTGGTGATCTTGACCCGGCGATCCTTTTCTATCTGGGTCGGGAAAGCGGTTTGGATATGGATGCCCTCGATACACTGCTCAATAAGGAGAGTGGCCTGAAAGGGATTTGCGGTGAGAATGATATGCGTACGATCAGCGAAGCCGCAGACCGGGGAGATAGCCGGGCCAGGCTCGCGCTGACCATGTTCTGCTACCGGCTTCAAAAATATATTGGGGCCTATATGGCAGCTCTTGGCGGGGCGGACTGTATTGTTTTCACCGGTGGCATCGGCGAAAATTCAGCGACTGTCCGCCAGCTAAGTTGTCAGGGTCTGGAACGGCTCGGTCTCACTCTTGATCAGGAGAAAAACCGAATCCGTCAAAAGGAGATCCTGGAGATCCAGGCCGCCGACAGCCGGGTCAGCCTTTTGGTAATACCTACCGATGAGGAATACGAGATCGCCAGTCAGACGCTACAAGTAATCAACAAACTGATGGCGTCGTAAAAAGTTCCGATATCCTGCGTTGTTGTGGTTCTCCAGACACTCGACATACTACTTGTATGGTCTCGCGCCTGGATAACCACAACATCTTGTCTATCGAAATTTTTACTTAGCCATCCCAAGATTTTTTTTAGAGGAAAAGATTATGAATAGCCATCCCTGGGCCGGAAAACCTGCCCCCCGATCCATGCTCGTGAATGTCCCGGAACTTATTTCCGCTTATTACACGCTCCAACCTGATGTTGCCCAGCCTGCTCAGCGCGTTGCCTTCGGCACCTCCGGCCATCGTGGCAGTTCACTGCTGCGTAGTTTTAATGAAGCCCATATTTTAGCCGTCACTCAGGCGGTTTGTGACTATCGCCGGGAAGCGGGTATCAATGGAACCTTGTTCATGGGCATGGATACTCACGCCCTCTCCTGGCCGGCTCAGCTTACCGCCGTGCAGGTGCTGGCCGCGAATAAGGTCGATGTCTGTATTGCGGCAAATTTCGACTATACGCCGACACCGGTCATCTCCCATGCCATTCTCACCCATAACCGGGATGGGGATAAAAAATGTGACGGTATTGTTATAACCCCCTCTCATAATCCGCCGTCAGACGGAGGTTTTAAATATAATCCTCCGCATGGCGGGCCTGCGGATACGGATGTGACCGGAGTGATTGAGGCCCGAGCCAATGCCATCCTTGAAGACAACCTTCGCGAAGTGCAGTTGCTGGAGCTTAAAAGTGCGCTGCAGAGTCCAACCCTCCACTACTATGACTACCTGACTCCCTATGTCAAAGATTTGGGCAATGTCGTCGATATGGATATTATCGCCCAGTCTAAGATTCGCATCGGGGCCGATGCCATGGGTGGTTCCGGTTTGTCATACTACAGGGCCATCAAAGAACGTTATGGCTTGAACATGGAGGTTTTTCACGACACTCTTGATTCGACCTTCTCTTTTATGCACGTCGATAGAGACGGCAAGATCCGGATGGACTGCTCTTCACCCTATGCCATGGCCGGGCTGGTGGCGCTGAAAGAGGATTTTGACATCGCTTTCGGCAATGATACCGACTTTGACCGCCACGGAATTGTCACTAAAAGTATGGGCTTGATGAATCCCAACCACTATCTCAGTGTGGCTATCGCCTACCTTTCAGAAAATCGCTCCCTGTGGAAAAAGGATCTGGCAATCGGCAAAACCCTGGTCAGTAGCTCTATCATTGACCGGGTGGCGGCCAGTCTGGGCCGGAAGGTGTTAGAGGTTCCGGTGGGATTTAAGTGGTTTGTCGACGGTCTGCTTCACGGCACGATCTTTTTTGGCGGCGAAGAGAGCGCCGGAGCCAGTTTTCTGCGCCACGACGGCACGGTCTGGACTACCGACAAGGATGGCATCATCCTTAATTTGTTGGCGGCCGAAATCACCGCAAAAACAGGACGCGATCCGGGCGAACATTATCAGGAAATGACGGATAAATTCGGTGCGCCAATCTATGCCCGCATTGATGCTCCGGCATCCATTGAACAAAAGGCGGTGCTAAAAAAACTTGCCGCCGAGGATGTTAAAGAGGAGATGCTTGCTGGTGAGCCGATTAAGGCTATTTTGACTAACGCCCCCGGCAACGATGCGGCTATTGGCGGTCTGAAAGTGGTGGCTGAAAACGGCTGGTTTGCCTTGCGTCCCTCCGGCACGGAAGATATCTACAAAATCTATGCGGAAAGTTTTATCGATGCTACGCATCTCGAACGTATTCAGGACGAAGCCAAGGCCATGGTGGCAAAACTTTTATAAAAAACAGAGTGGTAACTATTCAGTTTCATAAACATCAATCAAAAATCTTGGCGTACAGATAGCTAGAAATACCAGATCATCAGGGCCATGATTGGTGATTCGTTGTGGACACAGCGGTGGAATAATAACAATATCACCAACCCCGACCTCTTTTGGCGGCAAACCTTCAACCTCCACAATGCCCTTACCCTTGAGGATATAATAACGCTCCGCCGTCCCCTTAAGCTGATGCCATTGAGTTGTAATCCCGGGCTTTACTCTTGCTTGAGCAATTGAAACATCCGGGTCGTCAGCGGAGTTGGATAATTCATTAATATAAC
>JAUVDU010000402.1 GCA_030595135.1 Deltaproteobacteria bacterium
GAATAGATGATCATGATCGAGAAAGGGATCAGGAAAATAAAAGTGCCGAGCAAATCGACCCAGGCTTTCTTTTTGCTGCTGAGTTTGGCGTAGATGATGTCGACTCGGACATGGGCATTTTTTTTCAGAGAATAGGCGGCACCGATCAGGAAGACAACGGCAAAGAGATGCCACTCCATCTCCTGGACTGCGATATTACCTTTTTTGAAGCCGTAACGCATGACCACAACATAAACGACTGTAAGCACCATAACGGTCGTCAGCCACGCGGCGAAAAGGCCGGTCTTTTCATTGATGGCATCGATAAATTGAGAGATTTTTTTGAGAAAATTCAATGTTTTTTGTCCTTGTTGATTTGTTAAATAGTTAACTAATCTCTTTTTGCCAGGTTGCAATCTCGGCATCCGACATTTTTTTGAACCGTCCTTGAGCTTTCAAGTAATCTTTGACCGGGATCGGGTGGTCAGGTTTTACAGTTTGTTGCATGACTCCATTATCATCCATTTCAAGAAGCGGGAAAACCCCGCTCTCAACAGCCATGCGCGTAACTTTAAGGGCATCCTGAGAGTCGATCTTCCAGCCCGAAGGGCAGGCCGCCAGCAAATGGAGAAAGCGGAAGCCGGAGGCCTCTTTGGCTTTTTTGATTTTTGCGTAGAAATCATCTGGATAGGCAATTGTCGCGCTGGCCAGGTAACTTGGATTGTGAGCCTTGATGATCGCCATAATATCTTTTTTGGAATATTGGAAACTTTTGCCGCCCGGCGTGGTTGTCGTCCAGGCCCCGTGCGGGGTTGCGGATGACTGTTGAATTCCGGTATTCATGTAGGCTTCGTTATCATAGCAGATATAGATCATATCTTCATGCCGTTCGGCGGCTCCGGAAATTCCCTGAAGACCGATATCAAAAGTGCCGCCGTCACCGGCCCAGGTGAGGACTTCGATACCCTCTTTCCCTTGGGCCGTCAAAGCTTGTCGAACCCCGCTGGCCGCCGCTGCCGCTACCGCAAACGGGGTGTGGAGAAGGGGTATCGAAAGAGCCGTAGTCGGCTGGCCCCCGGCAATGATCGCCCAACAGCAGGCGGGCATGACAACAATGGTTTGCGGGCCTAAAACCTTCAAGGTGTGGCGCATACTCAAAGAAGCACCGCAGCCGGGGCAGGCCATGTGACCACACTCCATATGTTCAGCCGTGGTAATTTGCCAAGCCATATCATTGCTGAAACTGTTTTCAGCCGGAGATTTTTTTAAATTATTCATTTTTGTCTCTTTACTTGTCAAGCCAGTTACAATCAATATCTGAAAGTTTCTCCCGGTTTTCAACCACCTCGGCGATGGTTTCGGGAAAAACCTCCTTGCCGCCAAGACTGATCATGACATCATTAACTACTGGCCGTTGCGGCAGATTGTAGAGGGCGGCGCGAACCTCCTGGCTCAGGGTGCCGCCGACGCCGTAGGAATAGGCTCGGTTTAAGACGATGATTCGTTTTTTATCTTTTAAAGTCTCAGCCAGTTCACGATTAGGAAAAGGGCGTAAGAGACGTAATTTAAAAAGATCTATCGAAGTTCCGTTTTCTCTTAAATTTTCAACCGCAACGCGGGCGGTTCCGGTCATCGCTCCACAGCAGAGCAAGGCCGTGTCACTTTTTTCATCTCCCTCCAGACAACGCATGATCGGCTCATAAGTGCGCCCGAACTTCTTAGCAAATTCAGCCTGGCATTCGTCAATAACCGTCAAAGCTTCAGTCATGGTTTCGGAGAATGTTTTTTTCAGCTCATAGAAAAGATCGGGTTGAGCTGCACCACCAAATGTCAGCGGGTTATCGGGATCAAGTTGGTAGGGCGGCCGGTAGGCTGGCAGATATTCATCAACCTCTTGCTGGTCGGGAACCAGAAGCCGTTCCATCGTGTGCGAGAGAATGAAACCATCGATCATTACCATAATCGGCAGCATCAGTTGTTCGCTGGCTTTGTAGGTCATGATGATTGTATCAAGAGCTTCTTGAGAAGTTTCACAATAGATCTGGAGCCAGCCGGTATCACGTTGGGAAAAACTGTCACTCTGGTCACTCCAGATATTCCAGGGAGCGCCGAGGGCGCGGTTGGCATTGACCAAAACCAGGGGCAGGCGGGCCCCGGCAAACCAGTGCAGGAGTTCATGCATCATCGCCAGGCCTTGCGAACTGCTCGCTGTAAAAGAGCGGCTCCCGGCCGAAACCGAGCCTAAAACCGCAGCAATGGCCGACATCTCCGATTCGACTTTGATATACTGACTTTTCAGCTCACCTTTGTCAACCATCTCGGAGAGGGTCTCGATAATATGAGTCTGGGGCGTGATGGGATAGGCCGAAATAACTTGCGGACGGCTCAATTTGACCCCGTGCGCAATTGCATCACTACCCAGTAAAATAGCTTTTTTCTGCATATTAGTACTCCGCCCAATAAATTGTCTGCATTTCTAAAGTTGGACGTTGGACGTTCAATGTTCGACGTTCGATGTTCAAAATGTTAATGATCTTCCTCCATCTCAATCACGCCGCGCGGGCAGACTACGGTACATTGAGCGCAGCCTTTGCAGTGGTCGTA
>JAUVDU010000043.1 GCA_030595135.1 Deltaproteobacteria bacterium
GTTACGACCGGTATAAGCTTTATAGTATTCAATATGAAAACTGCCAAACCCCCGCAACTCAATGCGATCTTCATCTAACAAGGCTTTCTTCATATTATCAACAACTAGATTGACAATCGTTTCAGAAACCTTGAGATTTAAGTCGGAACGATTCGCTAATTCTTCAATCAGCTCAGATTTATTCATAGTAAAACCTTGAAGCCCGATAGTCATACCGGGGCCAAACAGATAATTTTAATTATACTCGAGAACTACGCCAATTACTGCTTAATGCATTCGCACTTCTTAACCATCTTATTTTATTAGCAATATCTAATTGATAATGTCAAGCAATTTTTATAGGAAGCAGTCCGAGAATGCCATTTTTTAACCTTTTTTCCCGCGTCCCTCTCGTTTCCGGAAAAAGATTTTTACCGGAACCCCGTAAAAACCAAATTTCTCAATTATTCTGTTCTCTAAATACCTTATATAGGACGGCTTAATCCCCTTGATTATATTAGCAAAGATAACAAAAGTAGGGGGCGCGCTCCGCACTTGAGTCGCAAAATAGAATTTCAGTGGGCGCCGATAAATCAAGGGATGTTGATGGGCGGTTACGACATCGGCAAGCCAGCGATTCAATTCTCCGGTGCCAATTCGCCGACTGTAAACCTCATGTAAAGCCTTGAGAGTCGGAAAAATTCTTTTCATACCCTGACCGCTCTTGACCGACAATTCCACCATCACAGGTTGGTGGATACCGAACAAGCGCTCCGCCAAATCCTCCTTTAATTCGGCCAGCAACTTTCTTTTATCGACAGTCAAAAGATCAATTTTGTTAAGTACGTAGACAACTGCCTTGCCTTTTTCATGAGCCAAAGCGGAAATTTGCAGATCCTGATCGGTAACTCCGGAAACGGCATCGATCATCAGGATCACGATTTTGGCAAAATCTATGGCCCGCAAGGTTGCAACATTGCTTAGACTTTCAACCTTTTCATGAACCCGGGCCCGGCGTCTGAGACCGGCGGTATCGAGAAAAAGATAGTTTTGTTGATCATGAACCAGGGCCACCTGAACGGCATCAATCGTCGTTCCCGGTCGCTCACTAGTGGTCAGACGCTCACTTCCGATAAGATAGTTGAGCAAAGAGGATTTTCCGACATTCGGCTTTCCGACCACCGAAACCCGGATTAATTCATCTTCACTTTCACTCTCTTTTTCGGTCTCCTCTTCGACCGCCGGCAGAAGTTCCGCCAAAGCCTCTTTCAAAGTAGCAATACCCTCACCATGTTCAGCCGAGATCTGATAGAGCTGCTCCATCCCCAAGGCATAAAAATCGACACTATCCTGCCGCACATGATGCGACTCACATTTATTTATAACCCACAAAATCGGTTTTCCGCTACGACGCAGGTAACGAGCAAGCTCTCCATCTTCAGCACTGACCCCGCTCTGCCCGTCCAACAGAAAAATAATAATATCCGCCTCATCTACCGCCGCCCGGGTCTGGATTCCGACATCTTTTTGTAATGCATCTTCACCGGCAAAGACCAACCCCCCGGTATCAACCAGCAGACACTCCTTATCTTCAACCTGGAGCTCGGCAAAAAGACGATCACGAGTAACGCCGGGCGTATCAGCAACAATCGCTCGCCGCGCCTTCAAAAGTCGATTAAACAGGGTCGACTTCCCAACATTGGGTCGACCAACAATCACCACACAACTTTTCATCTACAATTTCCATATTCATACGTTAACAAAAATTTCCTTTCAACCAAGAGCCAGACTTTAATATGTTTTTTACATTTTTGCAAGTTTTACAACCCTTTCAGCATCAGCAAAGATCATAAAATCAAGAGTTTTTACTTGCCAATCGACTATCACTCATGTATAGATAAAGGTCACTTTTCAAACCGCCCGCCCAGCAAACGGGTGATTTTTCGTAGGCACTAAAACCTCTAATTTAAACAATGGATTAAACAGATTTATGTCGGCAATGAAAAAAAATCAGGATATGAAACCTTTCTATAAAAACCTGGCCCTCTGGCTGGTGATCTGCCTCATTATGATCATGGTTTTTAATGTTTTCAACAACCCCGGCGGAGTCGCAAAACATGAAATCAGCTTTAGTGAATTCATCGAATTAATTGACTCCGGCCAGATCAGTGAAGTAATTATACAGGGGCAGAATATCTCCGGCACCTATGACTCTACAGCATTCAAGACGTATACGCCGGATGACCCTACCCTGGTACAAATGCTGCGCGATAAAGGCATTCGCATCACCGCCAAACCCGAAGACCAATCTCCTTTATGGCAATCGATCCTGATCTCCTGGTTTCCAATGCTGCTCTTGATTGGGGTCTGGGTCTTTTTCATGCGCCAGATGCAGGGCGGCGGCGGCAAAGCGATGTCATTCGGCAAAAGCCGGGCAAAACTCCTTACTGAAGATCAGAAAAAAGTCACCTTTAAAGATGTCTCCGGGATTGAAGAGGCCAAGGTTGAACTCGAAGAGATTATTAATTTTTTAAAGGAACCTAAAAAATTCACCCGTTTAGGCGGCAAAATCCCTAAAGGGGTTTTGCTCGTTGGGGCTCCGGGTACCGGGAAAACTCTGCTTGCTAAAGCGATAGCCGGGGAAGCCGATGTTCCTTTTTTCAGCATCAGTGGCTCGGACTTTGTCGAAATGTTTGTCGGCGTCGGAGCTTCCCGCGTCCGCGATCTTTTCATTCAAGGCAAAAAAAATGCCCCCTGCCTGATCTTTATTGATGAAATCGACGCCGTCGGCCGCCATCGTGGTGCCGGTTTAGGGGGTGGACATGACGAAAGAGAACAGACCTTAAACCAACTATTGGTCGAGATGGATGGTTTTGAATCCAACGACGGAGTGATCCTGCTGGCCGCCACCAACCGGCCCGACGTCCTTGATCCGGCCCTGCTCAGACCGGGACGTTTCGACCGTCAGGTGATCGTCCCTAACCCCGACGTCAAAGGACGGGAAGGAATTCTCAAAGTCCATGCCCGCAAAGTGCCGCTGGCCAAAGATGTCGACCTCATGGTCGTCTCCCGTGGAACCCCCGGTTTTACCGGGGCTGATCTTGCCAACCTGATCAACGAAGCCAGCCTCCTGGCCGCCCGAACCGACAAAAAAGAAGTTGAGATGATCGACCTTGAAGAAGCCAAAGATAAAGTCATGATGGGAGCTGAAAGGCGAAGCCTGGTAATCAGCCCTGAAGAGAAGAAAAACACCGCTTATCACGAGGCCGGTCACGCTTTAGTCGCCCGACTTTTGCCGGGAACCGACCCGATCCACAAAGTAACCATTATTCCCCGGGGTCGGGCTCTGGGCCTGACCCAGCAACTGCCGATTGATGAACGTCACACCTACAACAAGGATTATCTAATCAACAACATAATTGTTCTGATGGGTGGTCGAGTTGCCGAAGAGCTCGCTTTAAACCACATCACAACCGGGGCCGGTAATGACATTGAACGAGCCACTGAGTTGGCCCGCAAGATGGTTTGTGAATGGGGTATGGGACGTATGGGGCCGGTAAGTTTCGGCAAAAAAGAGGAGCATATATTCCTCGGCCGGGAGATGGCGCAAAACCGTGAGTTCAGTGAAAAAACGGCCGTCGAAATTGATGATGAGATTAAGGAGATCGTCAATGATGCTTACGCTGAAGCCATGAAACTGGTAGGCGATAACCGTAAGTCACTTGAAAACGTAGCCTTGGCCCTACTTGAAAAAGAGAGTCTCAACGGCAGTGAAGTTGACGAGCTCATCGGCTTCACCCCGGCAGATGAAAAAACGAACAATGATGAACCTGTAAAAAGTAGCGATCAAGAAGCATAGCCCTAAACGTGATGAAATAATAAGTGCTAAAAGAAAATTACGACAAGACTGATAAAACTAAATTCCACTTTCTCGGAAAAGAGTGGGAGGTTGTCAAAAAGATTACGGCGGAAAAAGCCCTAAAACCCGACATTCTGATTGTTGAAGACAAAGAGCAATTCCTTGTCGCTAAAGACTTTAGAAGCAAAGCCTGGATAGCTCGATATCTCTGGGGACCGCTCAACATCTGCTATGAGAAGTTCCTCTTAAACAAACTTGCCGGGGTCGCCAGGATCCCCCAGGTTATTGCTCTTGAAGACTACAACTGCCTGCTCATCAGCCGGATAGAGGGTGATGAGATCAAAAAATGCAGCCATCTTCTGGCGCATGATTTTTTTGACCAGCTCCTGAAGATTGCCGATGACCTTCACGCCAGAGGTGTGCTCCATCTCGACCTCGGCCACAAAAGCAACATCATGGTTGATCAAGATGGCAACCCGGCAATCATCGATTTTAACGCTTCGCTCTACCTGCCGCCGAATTCTCTCTTTCGCCCTCTAATTAACCTGCTGGGCAAAGTCGACCGCTACTCAATTCTCCGCCTTAAAATCAAATTTCGCCCTCAAGATGCCAGCCCAGCCGAAAAAAAGGGAGTAGAAAAATTTTTACGCTTAAGAAAACTGTGGATATTTGACCGTTTATTAAGAAAGATAACTAATTACGCTAAAAATGCCAGCTCCCATAATTGACAACCTTCTTATATAATTTAGAACTTATTTGACATAGGGTTTACTTGAACAATGCGCAACTACTATGTTCGACTTCTGGATATCAAAAAGGCTGATGATGCGGCGGCTTTGATGCAACAAATCGGCACCGATATCCACGGTGTCAGCTTGATGAAGAACAAGATGGTTCACTACAATTTTCGGGTGGGCCCGCTCCCGCCGGCAGCTGCCAATATCATCAAACAGGAGATGCTTTCCGTCGGCGGCGAAGCCGCCGTCACCCGCGGGGTCATCAATTGCAGTGCTGACAACAGTGATGCCATTTTAAGTGCAACCCGGAAACAATTTCGTAAATTCTGCCAAAAACTTCGCGCCCAACCCTTCTCTCTGGCCTTGATGGCTGACCAAATCCAGGCATCACTGCAAAACCAGGAGAAAAGTACCGGGCTCCCCTTTAGATGCCGGGGCCTTGATGTCGACCTGAAACAACACTCACTGATCATGGGCATCCTCAATGTCACCCCGGACTCATTTTCCGACGGCAATCGCTTTTTAAGCGAAAATGAGGCGCTTAACCAATCCCGGCGCTTGGTCTCGGAAGGAGCCGACATTATCGATATAGGCGGCGAATCGACCAGACCTGGTGCGGCTCGGGTCGAAGAGGATGAAGAACTTAATCGAGTATTACCGGTAATTGAAGCTCTACGGCGGGAGTTTCCACAACTGCCGATTTCAATTGACACCTACAAAAGCCGGGTCGCCGCTGCCGCCCTTAATGCCGGGGCCGACATTATCAACGATATCAGCGCCTTCAATTTCGACCCCAAAATGGTCGATGTGGCAGCTTCAACCGGCGCCTATGCCTGCCTCATGCACATCCAGGGAACCCCGAATGCGATGCAGGCAAATCCGGTTTACAGTGATCTTTTCGCCGAAATAAGCCACTATTTTGAAAAAAGTATCAGGCTTGCAACCGATGCCGGGGTCAAAAGAGAAAAACTCATACTTGATCCAGGTATCGGCTTTGGCAAGACCCTCGAACACAATCTTTTGCTCTTAAAATACCTTAGGGATTTTACCGGATTCGGCTTGCCATTACTGATTGGCACCTCACGCAAATCATTTATCAGCAAACTAACCGGCGACCCGGTCGACCAGCGCCTCTCCGCCTCACTGGCCACGGTCGCTCAGGCTTTAACTAAAGGGGCCAACATTGTACGCGTCCATGATGTCGCCGCCACCAAACAAACAGTCACCGTAATCGACGCCATCAACCACACTCAACGTTGACACTTTAATATAATTAGCACATCATGACCGAATTTTTTGAAACTCTGCTTAACAGTCGTTGGCTTGACTTTATCGATATTATTATCGTGGCCATCCTCATATATCAAGTGTTGCTGATTATTCGCGGAACCCGGGCTTTTCAGATTCTTCTGGGCCTTTTTCTGATTTTTATCATCTACCAGCTCTCATTGCTCCTCGGTTTCTATACCCTGCACTGGCTCCTCAACGGTTTTTTGAGTTCAATTGTCCTGATTGTCATCGTTTTATTTCAAAATGAGTTCCGCCGGGCCTTGGCTAAATTCGGCAAGACCTCATTCACCATCAACCCGGCAGAAGAGCTCAACTCTCTTGACAAAATCATCAAAGCCTGCGCAACTATGTCTTTAAGAAGGATTGGTGCATTAATTGTCTTTACTCGTGAAAACAAGATTCCCGTTATCGTTGAAGGCGGTGTCGAAATTAATGCCAAGGTCAGTGACGCTCTCTTACTCAGCATTTTCAATCCGGCATCACCAATTCATGATGGAGCGGTGATTATTGATAAAGGAAAGATTGTCGCCGCCGGCTGTTTTCTCCCTTTGGCCGTTGACCCCATGATCGAAAATATGTACGGCACCAGGCACCGGGCGGCGATGGGGATTTCCGAAGACACCGATGCTGTTGTCGTGGTTGTCTCTGAAGAGACCGGCAGAATATCACTTTCGATCGGCGGCAAAATAACTAAAGAACAGAACCCTGAATCCTTAAGCCGAGTCCTTAATAATATTTTTTCTCCAAACCGAAAAAAATCGGGCTTTCTTGCCTCACTACAACGCATCTTGCGTAATTAACAACCAACTGCCATGGCCAAAATACGATCACTTTTTCTTCAAAACCTGACCCTTAAAATTCTGTCAATTATCTTGGCGGCATTTCTCTGGTTTTTTGTTTCCGGTAAGAGCAAAACTGAACTGGCCTTAAGAGTCCCGGTTGAATATACCTCGATTCCGACCGACAAGAATATCATCACCAAGGTACCTACCAGTATTCACATCAGGGTCAAGGGCACCAAAACCCTGCTCCGCCCTCTGACCGTCAAACCGCCGTCATTAAGCATTAATCTGGCTAAAGCCGTGAGCGGTAAGAATGTAATCCGACTGGCGCAAGAGACCTTTAACGATCTTCCTTTAGGAGTTGACGTCGTCAACCTTGATCCCGACACCCTGATTATTTACCTTGATAGATTCGTCAAAACCACGCTGCCGATTGAGATAAAAACTATCGGTACCCCCCCAAGAGGGTTTCAAATCAGAGAGATAAAAACAACCCCGACGACAGCCGCATTCAGAGCATCTGAAGAGTATCTCAAGGAACATAATATTGTCTTCTCTGAACCAATAGATGTCAGTCAACTGCGACAAAACACAAAAGTTTCACTCAGCTTGATGCTTCCGCCTAATGAGCTTAAAGCACTTGACCCTAAACTCAAAATTTCAGCCACCATCGAAATCGGAGAGACTCAGGCCCAAAGAGTCATTAAAGGGATCAGGGTAGACTTTCAAAACCGCAACAAAGAGATCGGCCGCATCGGCATCAGCAACTACTTTGTCGATCTTGTGGTTGAATGTCCGCTTCTAATGCAAGTCGATGATATCCGTAAACAGGCCCGGATCAGCGTTGATCTGGCCCCCTTGCTGAAAAAAAAGGGAGATGGTTATTACACTTTCCCCATTCAGGTTAACCTGCCGGAAAAAGTGAAGCTCTTGACCATTGATCCGACTGAAGTCGAGATCGTCTTCAAGAAGACCGACCCCTGAACCCAATTTCAAAAAGGAAAAAATTACTATGCAGAAACTCTTTGGTACCGATGGCGTTCGGGGAACGGCAAACATCGACCCGATAACCGCTGAAATCGCCCTCCAGATCGGCCGAGCCACGGCTTATATCTGCAAAAATAAAGAACACCGACACAAGATAGTCATTGGCAAAGACACCAGAATCTCCGGCTACATGCTGGAGAGTGCGTTAGTTTCCGGGATCTGTTCAATGGGGGTAGATGTTCTCCTTATCGGGCCGATGCCGACCCCGGGCATCGCCTTTATTACCCGCAGCATGCGAGCCGATGCCGGAATGGTTATCTCCGCCTCACACAATCCTTTTCAAGATAACGGCATCAAGATCTTCTCCCGCGATGGTTTTAAACTTCCTGACAGTGAAGAGTCCCGGATTGAAGATTTAATTTTCAATCAAACAATTGACCAATTACGCCCAACTGCGGATGACATCGGCAAAGCTTTCAGGATTGATGATGCCAACGGTCGTTATATTGTTTTCCTCAAAAACACCTTCCCTGACCATCTCACTCTGGAAGGCATGAAACTGGTTATCGATTGCGGTAACGGGGCCGCCTATAAAATCGCTCCAGCGGTTTTTAACGAACTTGGTGCCGAAGTCATTACGATCGGTATCGATCCGGACGGCAAAAACATCAATTTAGGCTGCGGCTCTCTCTACCCTGAAAAACTGCAGCAAAAGGTCATTGAGGAACAGGCCCATATTGGCATCGCTTTTGATGGGGATGCCGACCGGGTCATCTTCGTCGATGCCAACGGCAAGGTGATCGACGGCGATCAGGTCATGGCGATCTGCGCCCTCCATATGCAACGCCAAAAAATACTTAAAAAAAGTACCGTCGTTGCTACGGTGATGAGTAATATGGGACTGGAAAAAGTATTGAAGGAGGCTGATATCAACCTAATTCGTACCCAGGTTGGTGATCGCTATGTGGTTGAGGAGATGCGGGAGAAAGGCTATAACTTCGGCGGTGAGCAATCAGGTCATTTGATCTTTATGGATCACAACACCACCGGTGACGGCATTCTTTCGGCCTTACAAGTCCTGTCCGTCATCGTTGAAGAGAAGAAATCTCTAGCCGATCTCGCTTCGGTCATGGAGATTTTCCCACAGATCCTGATCAACGTCCCGGTCAGAAAGAAAACTTTAGTCACCGAGATTCCAGCCTTAAGCCGCCAAATTGCCGAAGTCGAGAGAAAGCTACAAGGTCGAGGACGCCTGCTGATCCGTTATTCGGGCACGGAGAACAAACTTCGCATAATGCTCGAAGGAGAGAATTACGACGAAATCAAAAACTATGCTGAAGAGTTAGCCGACTTAGTCCGAAAGCTACTGGGATAAATAGAAGTGGGCATGAAATCATCGCAAAACAAAGTCACGACCTTAGCTGCCGCTATCGCTTTACTGGTAAAAGATAATTGTCATTTAAGTATCGGCGGTTTTACGATTAATCGTAACCCGATGGCGGCCGTCTATGAAATTATCCGGCAAAAAAAGAGAGGTCTGCATCTTTATGCG
>JAUVDU010000184.1 GCA_030595135.1 Deltaproteobacteria bacterium
ACCAGGTAGCCCAACTCCTGCAGGGCCAAACCTACCGCTTTGCCACTCTTAAGTGATACTTCCCGCTCGGCTGAGAGCCCTCCATAGAGTACCCCAATCCTGGTTCCCGGCGTAAATTTCATCATCACCTCCCAAGCAACAATTTTTATCAGGAGAATACCCTGATCTCCGATTCCAGATTGATCCCATGACGGTCACGAATCAAGGTACGCATATTCTCCATCAAGGTCAAAACATCGTCAGCTTGTGTACCTTTATCTGCGACAATAACATTGGCGTGTTCTTTAGAGACAGATGCTCCGCCACAGCGCATCCCTTTACAACCGGCCTCATCCAGAAGCCGACCGGCAAAATCTCCTACCGGATTTTTAAAAACTGAACCGGCATGATCTCCACGCGGCAGACGCTGTTGCCGCAACTCTTTAATTTCCTTAATCGTCGCTGTAATCTCTGAGGAACTTTTTCGCTCAAGTAGAAAATAAGCAGCCACAACTACCTGTTCTACGCTCAAACCACCATCACGATAAGCCGGATGCAAACGGGCTGCACTCCGCCAACTTAAGCTCCCTTTTTCCATTATCTGCAAGGCCGCCAGAGAGTCGTATATTGTACCCCCATAGGCCCCGGCGTTCATGGCCAGAGCCCCGCCGACAGTTCCCGGAATCGAAGCCAGTTTTTCGAATCCGCTGTAACCTTCGTCCGCACTCAAGCGAATCAGACGAGAAAGACGAACCCCACTTTCAGCTCTGAGCATCACCGACCAAGAATCAGACCCCATAATTTCAATCTCAGCAAAACCTTGGTCAAGGCTGATCACGACTCGATCTAAAACCCCTTCATCCGCCACTAAAATATTACAACCCGCTCCGAGAACCAAAAATTTAAGCTCAAGTTCCGCCAGCGTCCTTAAAACCAGTTCGAGATCAGGCAAAGATTTCGGCTGCAAATAGAAAGCTGCGCAACCGCCAACTTTGAAAGCGGTTTTTGCGGCCAAGGGTTTTTCCTCGGTCAGAAATCCGGCCAAGCGCCGACGCAACTCTTTTTGCTGTTCTTTGCTAATCAAAAGAACCCTACGGTATTATTTTCAAAAGATTAATAACTTTTCTAACCCCGGGAGTCCGCGCGGTTACAGCAATCACCCGGTTCTCCATATTCGGGCTGCGGACTCGCCCCTGCAACGTAACTTCACCCTGATAAACATCGACATCGACACCAATAACCTGAGCTCCCAGCATCTCGGTCAAACGCCCTTTAACCTTAGCGGAAATCACCGTATCATCATAAACCATCCCGGCATCTCGACCCCCCGGAGTCGTACAAGAGGCGAAAAACAGAGCGAATAAAAGGACAACAAAGATTAATCTCGACATAACAAATTCCAATATTTACGCCTCAGCCAATTCCTGACCCATCCGACAGATATCCCCAGCACCCAAAGTCAGAATAAGATCAGATGCTTGAACCTGACTTAAAACAAATTCTCGCATCTCTTCACGATCAGCACAATAGTAGACCTGCTTATGGCCGTGTTGACGAATGGCTTCTGCCAGCATCTCTCCGCTGACTCTGTCTATCGGGGTTTCACCGGCGGCATAGATTGCGGTTACGACCAGGACATCGGCTTCATTAAAAGCGACCAGAAATTCATTAAACAAATGCTGGGTACGCGTATATCTGTGCGGCTGAAAAAGGGCCACCAGACGCCTCTCGGGCCAAGCCTGGCGCAGGGCTTCAAGCGTCACCAGAATCTCGGTCGGATGATGACCATAATCATCAATCAGCAGAGCTCCCTTATATTTTCCCAGAATCTGCAAACGCCGCTGAACTCCGGCAAAGCCTGAGAGGTGTTGCCGAATATCCTTAAATTCGAGGCCCAGTTCAAAACCGGTGGCGATCGCGGCCAGACAGTTAAGCACATAATGACGACCCGGCATATCGATAACAAACTCGCCCAGTTCGCGACCTTTAACCTGCACCTTAAAACGACTCTGCATACCTTTGATTGAAACCTCAAGGGCCCGAACATCGGCCTGAGGATTAAATCCGTAGGTCGATATCCGACGGCCGATTCGGGGGATGATCTCCTGCACCCGGGCATCATCAAGACAAAGAACGACCAGTCCATAGAAAGGTACTTTATTGGCAAAGGCGACAAAGTTATCTTCAATTTCCTGCAAGCCACCCTGATAATAGTCCAGATGTTCACGATCAATATTGGTTATTATCGCAATAATCGGCGACAAGGCGAGAAAGGAGCCGTCACTCTCGTCGGCTTCGGCCACCAAAATCTCGCCCTCTCCGAGACAGGCGTTACTGTTAATACTGTTAAGTCGGCCACCGATAACCACGGTCGGATCGAGATCGGTGCCGCTGAGCATCGTCGCAATCATTGAGGTTGTTGTAGTTTTGCCGTGGGTACCGCCAACCGCGATCCCATATTTAAGCCGCATCAGTTCAGCCAGCATCTCAGCCCGGGGAATAACCGGAATCGACCGGGCATGCGCCTCAATAAGTTCCGGATTATCCTCTTTTACGGCCGTCGAACGAACCAGCACCTGAACATCACCGACATTTTTTCGATCATGTCCATAGAAAATTTTAGCACCCAATCCTTCCAGACGTTCGGTTACCGAGCTCTTTAAGAGATCGGAGCCATGCACCTGATAACCCAGGTTAAGCAAGACTTCGGCGATACCACACATACCGCTGCCACCAATGCCGACAAAATGAACCCGCTCAACCTTATGGTGCATACCTTTCACGAAAATTCTCCCTATTTTTCCATCAACTGCAAACAGTGATCAACAATCTGCTCACACGCCTTGGGCCGCCCCTGGGTTAACGCCGCCTCGGCCATCTTGGCTAAAATTTGCGGATTATTGATAAGACTTTCAACGTCATCAGCCAGTAACTGACTTTCAAACTCACTTTCAACCCGTAACCAGGCCGCCCCGGAGTCGGCAACCGCTTTAGCGTTAAAGGTTTGATGATCATGGGCGGCATGGGGAAAAGGCACCAAAATGGCGGGTTTTCCAAGTTCTCCCAGTTCGGCCAGCGTCAAAGCCCCGGCCCGACAGATAATGAGATCGGCCTTTTTGTAGTAGATTTCTATCGCATTGATAAATTCCGCCACTTCAACCCGTTCTTTCCAGGCATCATAAGCCTTACTTACCTCAGCATAATCCCGAACACCACTCTGATGAACAACTTTCAATTCCGGATAATTTTGCGCCAATTTGGAGAGGGCTGCGGGAACCTCCCGATTCAACACATGGGCTCCCTGACTGCCGCCAATAATCAAAACATTAAAGGTTTTTCCCTCTAAGTGCTCCGACACCGCGCCCCCGAACACATCCGGCCGCTGTAATTGAGCTCGCAAAGGATTGCCGAAATCGTACACTTTACGGCTCTTCAGATGCTCTTTCGCTTTGGCAAAAGCGATAAAAACGGCATTGGCCCAAGGAGCCAAAAGCCGATTAACCAGACCGGGGAAAGCATTTTGTTCCTGCAAAACCCAAGGCAATCCGGCAACCATAGCCGCGAGCAAAACTGGAGCACTGGCATAGCCGCCGAGTCCGACTACTAAAGCGGGACGATAACGAACCAGAACAATCAGAGCCTGGATTACGGCTTTGGGAAAGTTAAAGATGGCTTTGAGACGCCGCAGGCCGCTGACACCCACCAGACCATGAACCTCGAGCAAGGCCAGCGGATAACCTAACTCAGGAATTACCCGAGCCTCAATCCCGCGCCGGGTTCCGGCAAAAACAATCTTCGCATTCGGCTCCCGCCGGAGAAATTCTTCAGCCAAGGCAATCCCCGGAAAGAGATGACCACCAGTGCCGCCTCCGGCAAAAAGGATGGTCTTGGCCGGGGTGATTGTCTTAGCGAGTTTGGCGACTGACATTTAACAATACCCCAACTGCGGCTAAAGAGACACAAAGTGAACTCCCGCCATAACTAAAAAATGGAAAGGTCAAGCCCTTGGTCGGCAAAAGTCCAAGCGTAACCCAGTAATTAACTGTCATCTGCAAAACCAGCAACAGGGTCAAACCAAAAGCTAAGAGAGTACCGAGCCGATCCGGAGCTGAACGTGAAATTTTAAGGCCGGTCAGAAGCAACATCAGAACCAAAAAAGCCAGAAAAGTGACTCCGATAAAACCAAATTCCTCAGCCCACACGGCCACAATAAAATCGGTATAGGCTTCAGGCAGATAAAAAAGTTTCTGAGCGCTGTTGCCAGCCCCGACACCGCCTACACCCCCAGCCCCATAAGCGATCAAAGACTGTTTAAGCTGATGCGAGGTACCTTGCCCCTGCCAATTCAAAAATGAGGTCAACCGCTCTAAACGATAGCCTTTGCCCGCAATCGCGACAACTATACCGACTACCCCGACCAAACCAAGACCGGCCATATGTTTAAAACGTGCTCCCGCAACAAACACCAGAGTTACAGTCAAGGCGGCGATGACTACAGAAGAACCAAAATCGGGCTCCTGCATCAACAATCCGACCACGATTCCAAGTATGATCAGAGGCGGCAGCAAACCCCGCTTGAAATCACGAATCCCCTCTCCCTTTTTCGCCAGGTAAGCACAGAGATAGATAACAAAACTCAATTTACAAAATTCCGAAGCCTGAAGATTAAAGAGAGGGGTTTTAATCCAACGTGTCGCCCCTTTAACTTGATGCCCGATTCCCGGTACTAGAACCAAGACCAAAAGGAGGATACTGAGCAACACCAGAGGCAG
>JAUVDU010000342.1 GCA_030595135.1 Deltaproteobacteria bacterium
ATTTAGGTGTAAAACCAATTCCATAATACTCTTTCTTATTAGTTTATTTGTTCTGTCAGCGGGAAGTTTAGTTCCGGTTTTTGCCGCCGTCCCGAATCTGCCCGGTGCGACCGCCGCCGTGGCTGACAAAGCCGTCGAGATTGAGGCCCGCTATCTCTACTATGACAAACAGGCCAATCTGTATCATGCTCAGGGAGATGTTGTAATTCGTCAAGAGGGGATGGAGCTGCATGCAGATAAGGCGATTCTCAATCAAGCTTTGAATGAGTTTGAAGCTTGGGGGGATGTTCTTATGCGTGACCGGACTGACTACCTGGCCTGTCGTTATCTTAAGTTTAACTACGTCGACCAGATCGGCTCGATTCGGGACGGTCGGATTTTTATTAAAGAGAAGAATTTTTACATTACCGGTGAACGGATTGAAAAGCTGGGTGCCAATGAGTACGACGTTGAAAATGCGACGTTAACCACCTGTGATGCGGAACGTGCCGCCTGGCTGATTCGTTGTAAAAAAGTGCATATCAAGGATGGTGGTTACGGGGTCGTTGACGATGCCGTTTTTGCGATTAAAAATGTGCCAGTGCTCTATCTTCCCAAAGGCGTTTTTCCGGTTAACACCAAACGTCAGACCGGATTTCTGCTCCCCGGCATCGGTTATTCCGACAAAGATGGTCTGATTACTAAAAATGCTTTTTTCTGGGCGATTAACAATTCAAACGACCTGACCCTCTATCCCGAAACTTATAGCAAAAGAGGGATTAAATTTGGCGCTGAATACCGTTATGTAATTAATGAACAGGCTCAAGGTGATGTCAGTGCCTCCTTTATCAGTGATAAACGGGTCGATGATCATCCCGAGGAGTATCCTTACGCCGATAAGGATCGATGGGCTTTCGGGGCGCACCACTTTCAAACCTTTAAGCGTGGCACAATCTTGAAATACGATGTTAATCTGGTTAGCGACAATGAATATCTTGAGGATTTCCCCGATACTTTTGCCGGGGATTTTATTGATGAGCTCGATAATGCCGATTATAAGACCGATACCTACCTGCGCTCGTTGGCGGTTGTCTCCCACAGTTGGGAACGTTACAGTGCGACAGCTGAAGGCCGTTATTATAAATCTTTGTTAATGAAAAATGATGATAACATCCTGCAACTGCTGCCGGAGGTAACCCTCTCCGCCCTTAATCAGCCGGTCGCCGAATCTGACTGGCTCTTCTGGCGTATGGATGCTGTCTATTCTAATTTCTGGCGTAAGGAAGGCGAACGGGGGCAACGCTTCGATATTAACCCGTCTTTGACCATGCCGCTTAAACTCGGGGCTTTAGAGGTTATCCCTTTTCTTGAGCTGCGGGGAACTTACTATCAAACCAACAGTCCGAACGATCGGATTGACGGCAGCCAGTCACGCGGGACTATGACGACCGGTGTGGAAATCAAAAGTGTTGCCGAACGGGTTTACGCTTGTAACTGGTTTGGCATGGATCGCCTGCTCCATACGCTGGAGCCGACGGTTGGCTATCGTTATGTTCCTGATGTTGATCAGGAAGACTTGCCGAGTTTTGATGATGTTGACTATCTGGCGGAGGAGAGCAACGTCACCTGGGCTCTGGTCAGCCGTCTGATCGGGCGTTATCCGCGGGCTGGGCAGCTGGATGAATTTGATTATCATGAGTGGTTGAAATTTCAGGTTGGTCAGGCCTACAGCTTTATCGATGTCGCCGATGGTCGTCGTTTTCTGGAAGACGATCAGCACGCCTCTAACTTCTACAGCCAATTAGAGTTGAAGAGTCGTGGCGGCGGACTCTATATGAAGCTGGAAAACCGTTTTGACCCCTATGACAATGCTAATGAATTGATGACTGCTCTTTTAAGTACCAGTGATCAGCGCGGCGATTTTCTCTCTCTCGAATATCGCTATGAGCGGGAAATTGCCGAAGTTGTTACCGGATCCGCCCGCCTGCCGCTTTGGAGCTGGTTAGATGTTTACGGCAGCATTCGTTATTCTGTCGCTGACAGTCATATCTGGGAAACTATTTACGGCTTTAACTACCATCCCCAGTGTTGGTCGATAGATTTCTCAGTAGACGAGGAGCGCGACCCCTATGATCTCTCTTTTCGCTTACTTTTAAGTCTCAACGGTCTGGGAGGGTTGGGAGGCAATTAAGGATTTGATGGTTCAGCCGATTTTTGCCGATCTCCGTAATGTTTATGATGGTGACAAGTTGCGGACTGCAGGCTTTATTTATGCCGGTGTCGGCCGGAAATAGTTCTTGACAGAAAAGCGCTAACTATAATAGTGAGCTCTTTCACGTGTTTTTGGTATGCAGTATACAATTATATTTAAGTTTTAAAATTGTTACTATTCAGCTAACCCGCAAATTCAGGGTACACAATCCCGATTTCCTTCGGAGAATCGGGTTATGTCCCCAGAAATTGCTGAAATGCATCAATCAATATACGGCGCTTTTCTACTTACGCTGAATAGTTACTTAAATTATCCGGGGGGATTAGCAAAATGTCGTTGAGAGAAGCACAGTTGGAACGTTTAGATAAGATGAATCAGGCCGCCGAAATCAGCGGCGGCGAGGCTCGAATCGCCAAACAGCATGATGCCGGGAAGCTGACCGCCCGCGAGCGCATGCTCTATTTTTTTGATCAAGGTACTTTTGAGGAGGTCGACAAATTTGTCACCCATCGCTGTACCGATTTCGGTATGGAGAAGAAAAAAATTGTTGGTGATGGCGTCGTCAGCGGTTATGGCCGGGTCAACGGGCGCTTAACTTACGCCTGCGCCCAGGATTTTACCGCAATCGGCGGAACCTTGAGTGAGACCAACGCTCAGAAGATGTGCAAAATTCTCGATATGGCGGCCAAAAACGGGGCTCCTTTTATCGCCTTGAACGATTCGGGCGGCGCCCGGATTCACGACGGGGTCTCCAGTCTTGGCGGTTATGCCGAACTTTTTTACCGTAACACTATCTATTCCGGAGTTATGCCGCAGATTGCCGCAATCTTAGGGCCTTGTGCCGGCGGAGCCGTCT
>JAUVDU010000372.1 GCA_030595135.1 Deltaproteobacteria bacterium
AAAGCTCGGCTACCGGCTGGCCGACATACTGACGCGAAGTTACCGCCGTCAATTCAACCTCGGGATGACCGGCCAGAATCCGCATCAGCTCAACTCCAGTATAACCACTGGCCCCAATAATCGCTACTTTTATTTTCGCCACTTTTTTCTCCTAACCGACTTGTGTACAAAACAAAAAAAGGGAGGCCGTTTTCGCGGCCTCCCTTGGTTCCAAGTTTATCTCTATCCAGTCTCTTCTAACGTTTAGAGAACTGGTAGCGAGCTCGGGCTCCGCGTTGGCCGTACTTTTTACGCTCTTTAATTCGCGCATCGCGGGTTACATAGCCCGCTTTCTTTAGTAGGCCGCGTAGCTCGGGATCAAATTCCATTAAAGCTTTGGTAATACCATGTCTTACGGCGCCAGCCTGGCCGCCAATACCACCACCAGCTACACTAATCATGAAATCGAATTTATTATTATTTTCGGTCACGACGAGCGGTTGAAAAACCAATTCGCGGGCCGTATCCATGGTAAAATAGTCCTCGACCGAGCGGCCGTTCACCTTAATATCACCGGTGCCTTCACTGAGCCAGACTTTGGCAATCGCTGCTTTTCTCTTGCCCGTCGCATAAAATCGTGTCGCTGTCATATCTAAACCTTTTTAAAAAGAATTTTTAACTAGAACTATATTTTAATTTAATTTAAAGTTACGGGATGGCTAAGTAAAAATTTCGATAGACAAGTTGTTGTGTTTTTCCAGGCGCGAGACCATACAAGTAGTATGTCGAGTGTCTGGAAAAACACAACAACGCAGAATATCGGAACTTTTTACGACGCCATCAAATCTCTCTGGCAACCGGGCACTGAGCCTCATGCTGATGTTCGGATCCGGCATATATCTTAAGCTTTTTAATTATTTGACGACCCAATTTATTCTTCGGCAGCATACCTTTAACAGCACTATTGATAAGCTCAGTCGGATTTTTTTCCATCAATTCGTCGGCTGTGATCGATTTAATTCCACCCGGATAGCCGGTATGATGATAATAAACTTTATCTTTAAGCTTATTACCGGTCAATCGAATATTGGCCGCATTAACAATCACGACATAATCACCAGTATCAACATGAGGGGTAAAAATAGGTTTGTCTTTACCCCGTAAAATCTTGGCAACTTCACTGGCCAATCGGCCGAGAACCTGGCCCCGCGCATCAATAAGATGCCATTTCTGCTCAAATTCACCAGGTTTTGCCACATAGGTCTTCATTATATTAATCTCCAGAAAAAACAGCCGGTCACATTTAGGGCAACCAGACAAATACTATAATTGCTAAAACCCCGTCAAACAGGGCGACAAATTTGAAGGGGAGTTTTCTAGTATAAGAGGCTGTGATTGTCAAGCTATTTTTGCATATATTTAAAAATCGGAACGGCGCTCGGCAAAGAGTCCCAGTACCCGGTCAAGATCAGAGTACTCCAGATCAGCACTCAAGGTAACCCTGAGCAGGGATTGGCCGGAGGCCACCGTCGGTGGACGAATCCCCTGAATAAAAACCCCTTGCTCAAGAAACCAGGCACTCAAAGCCATAGTCCGTTGTGGATCACCCACCACCACCGGGACAATCGGGGTCGGATCATCACCTACCGCAATCTCAAGGCGACGCAAGCCTTGACGAAAATAGTCAGTTAAAGATCTGAGTCTGACCACCCGGTCGGGTTCCTCAGCAAGCAGTTCAAGAGCAGCCAACGAGGCTCCGAGAGCGGCCGGCGGCAAAGCCGTGGAGTAGATGAAACTGCGCGCTTTATTGATCAAATAGTTAATAAATTGTGGAGCTCCGGCGACATAGGCACCACAACTGCCAAGGGCCTTGCCCAAGGTTCCCATCTGAATATCAAGATCATTAAAATCGAGTCCGAAATGCTCTCCCGAACCTCGGCCCCCGGCCCCTAAAACTCCGGTCGCGTGAGCATCATCAACCATGACAATGGCATCATAACGTCGCGCCAAAGCCGCCACCTCCGGTAACGGTGCAATATCCCCATCCATACTGAAAACACTATCGGTAACAATCAGACGTCGCCTGAAATCCTGAGCCGTTTTATACAATAACTCTTCAAGATGACCGATATCACAGTGCCGGTAGACTTTAAGCTGAGCCCGACTTAAACGACAACCATCGACAATACTGGCATGGTTAAGAGCATCACTGTAGATCACATCGCCTTTACCGACGAGGGTGGTCAAAAGTGCCAGATTGGCAACATAGCCACTATTAAAAACCAGAGTTTTCGGGACTTTTTTAAAAGCCGCCAAAGCCTCTTCAAGTTCCCCGTGCAAGCTCATAGTGCCGGAGATCAAACGGGAAGCACCAGCCGAACAACCATAACGTTGAGCCGCCTCCTGAGCTGCGTCCCGCAGCCTGGGATGGTTAGCTAAACCGAGATAGTTATTGGAACACATCAACAAAACCGGGCGACCGTCGAGGGTTGTATGGGCCTGTTGCGGCCCATCAATAGTGCGCAAGAAACGTAACTGACCAATATCTTCAAGCCCATCAAGTTCAGCCTCAAGCGCGACCGTCACTGATTTTGGCGGCAAATCTTCACTCATTAGTTAAAACCTCATTCGAGACTTCATCAAAAGCGGCCCAATCATCGAGCAGGCGTTGATCATCCTGCCATTGCCGACCACTGGTGGTCAGATAGTTACCGACCATCAGACCATTGGCCCCGGCAGCAAAAAGCCAAGACTGAAAATCTCCGAAAGTACGCTGCCGTCCGCCGCAGATACGAATATC
>JAUVDU010000325.1 GCA_030595135.1 Deltaproteobacteria bacterium
CGTAAGGGGTAGCCGCAGCAGTTAAACTGCCGGATATCGACCAGTTCAACGCCCAGTCTTTTTAAGACCATCCGGGCGGCAGTTTCATATTGGCTGACCCGAGCCGGGATGTTGCAACCCAGAAAAAAAGCATATTTACTCATCTGATATCCGTCCCTATTTAGTTGACATATTTTTCAGCGTTTGATCAGTGTTCGTGTCGCTTAGCTTTTGGACTGCCTGGTTTTTCAATTCATAAAAGATGTCTGTGACCTCTACCTGCTGGGGACAATTTTCCTGACATTGGTAACAGGTCAGACAGCTCCAAAGCATGCGGGCACCAACTGCAATTTCGGTTAAGCCTGACGCCAGGCAATACATAATCTGATGCGGCAGCAGATCCAGTTCGGCTTCCGGATTTTCATAATTTTTGACCACCGGACAAACTGAAGTACAGGTCTGACAACCAAAACAGGTGGAAAAGTTGTTGTCCAGTAGCCGGGCAGACTGATTCAAGTCAGCTTTTGTCGACAGAGAAAATACTTTAGCCGGCTCGGTCAGTACCTTGAAATCTCCGGTCAAGATCCGATCGGTTTCAACCAGCGGCTTCCGGTAAATCTCAGGGGACAACTCTTGACGATTCAGGCTGCGAACCAGAGATAGCGGTGAAAATATAATCGGTTGAGAATCACTCTGTTGCAAGAGCTCTTCCCGAACATTAAGCCATAACTGTTTAAGGTTGATACCGGCGGGACAGACCACGGTACAGCGATCACAGTTTGTGCAAAGATAGACACCTTCAAGAATACCCTGACGCTGGGCCTGATTGAGGGGGTTACCGTTCATCATCGATTTTAGAAAAGTCATTTTTTCAGATGGAAGAATACAGGAATTACCTCGGGCTTCATAAGCCATCATGGCAGAACAGTACTGGTTGCAGGTTCCGCAGTGGGTGCAGGCATCAAGTTCCATCATTTGCCGGGTCATAACATTGATTGGATTAGATTTCTCCGAACCCATCACGGCATTGCTGAGCAGGCTTAAAGGGGTTGAGATAACATGGAACATCTTGCTGAAAGGCAGGTAGGCAAGGCCCAGGAAAACCAAAAAAACATGCAGATAGAGGAAGATAGCAACAGCTCCGGCCCGATCCAGCTGCAGGGCGGCTGGTTTCATAAGGGCGGCGAGACCATAACCGGTAAAGGCCCATTTGTTTGGGGAGTGACAGGAAGTACAATTTTCCTCGTTAAGCTCACGCCCATGATTTATCACATCATTGTCAAAAGGGCCGGTTATAGTTGCTGAAACAAGGCCGTAATCTCTGACCCAGAGGCTTTCCAAGGCTCTGATATCATTTTCATCATCAAGTGCGGCATACTCCTCTTCCATGCTCTTAAATTCACTATATGATGATATTTGCACCCCCTCAAGAAAGATTCCCGAGACAATAATAAGGGCGACAATGATGATCGCGTAATAATCCATGCGATTTGATTTCAGGCGGGGAGGTTTGTGAATAAAACGGCGATAGACAGCCATTCCCAGGCCGACCAAAACCATACTGGCAAAAAAATCTCTTAAAAAAAGATAAGGGTTTAAAGTCGGGTAGTAGTCGCTGAACAATCTTTGCGTAACCATCTGATCTAAAGCATGCATCATGACCAGCAGCATGAAACCCCAATAGATGAGAATATGCATAAACCAACGCCAGGGGTCTTCTTTTAAAGTCCTGACCTGCAGTATAACGTCAGCAATAAAAATTTTCAGCAAGGTAAAAATCTTCGCACTGAAAATAGTTTTCGTAATGCCTTTGCCAGCGGCGGACAGTCGTATGAGAAATGTCGTGTCCGTATTTTTGCAAGCGGGATTACAGGCAAACCAGGTAAAAATTTTATAAAGCAGCCCCAGACCGAAGATAATCAGAGAAGTATTGAGAAGTATGTTAAACCACATAAAATAAACTCCAAAAACCGCTATTAATAACCAAAGTTGATGGCTCCGTAAAAAAACTCATGGAATTGTCTGTTACGGTTGTCAGTCAGGGCAAACTTTTTTGACAGAAGCCAGTAGTTCATCTTCACTGAACGGTTTGGCAAGATAGTCTGCAGCTCCCAGTTTCATAGCTTTTAATGCATTGGCAACAGTTGAGTAGCCGGTTATAACGATGATGCCGGTTTGAGGTGTTTCCTGCCTGATTATCTTTAAGATTTCCATGCCCTCCATATCGGGCAGCATCATGTCGAGGAGCACTACATCGTAGCGTTTGAACTGCAGGGCCTTGAGTCCGCTAGCGCCATCCGTTTTGCGCTCTACCGTATGTCCTCTTTCGGAAAGGATAAGATGGCAAGCATTGCAAATAACTTTTTCATCATCAATGATAAGTATTTTTAATGGTTTCATCTTGAAACCTGCCGCTTTGATTCTTTGCCGCTTGAGGTCAGAAGCGGTAGAGTTATGGTGAAGCAGGTACCTTGCCCCGGTCGGCTGTCAACTTTAATATTACCCTCGTGGCTGTTAATAATACCGTAACTG
The DNA here is from genome assembly GCA_030595135.1 of Deltaproteobacteria bacterium. Lineage (GTDB taxonomy): Bacteria > Desulfobacterota > Anaeroferrophillalia > Anaeroferrophillales > Tharpellaceae > Tharpella. The sequence continues at coordinate 2,512 of JAUVDU010000325.1, forward strand.
ACAGCCAGCCCCAACCCGGTGCCTTTGCTTTTGGTGGAAAAAAAAGGGTCAAAGATCTTGTCGATCTGCTCTTTGGCAATACCACAGCCGCTATCGGTAATCTCAATTTTCAGTTCGTTCTCTTTAGTATTAGCACTGGTCTTAATTGAAATGGTGCCGTTATTGTCGATGGCTTGTATGGCATTGAGCAGAATATTGACGAGAACCTGTTCGATCTGGTTGTCATCCAGGAAAACCAGCATTGAACCACCCAGCTCCGACTCAACACTGATGTGGCGAATATGAAATTCATTTTTCAGGATTTTTAACGATTTTTTCACGATAAGGTTGATGTCGGTGACCACTTTCTGCGGTTCCCGGTCACGGGCGAATTCAAGAAGACCCTGAATAATACCTTTGCAGCGCGTTGTTTCGCTTATAATAATATCCAGTCCTTCTTTAAGCGGGCTCAGGTCAGGGACTTTATTGATCATGTTGGAACTATAAAGCAGAATACCGGCCAGGGGATTGTTAATCTCATGGGCAATGCCGGCTGCCATGCGGCCTAAAGTCGACATCTTTTCCGTGTTTTTGGCTAGATGATCATATTGATCATCCATCGCTTTGACACATTTCAACCGACCAATGACACAGGCAAACTGCTCCGAAATGGT
>JAUVDU010000041.1 GCA_030595135.1 Deltaproteobacteria bacterium
GCACCGATGATGCCCGCATTTTTGATCAGGCTACCGGTGGGGTTTTTCCGGGTCGCCATTTTTAGGAGGTAAACTTGTTGACGATGGAAAGAGCCCGGGGGCTTAACTGGGTGAATAGGCGTCGGTGGGTGATCGCGCCAATTTTTTTCAGGGCGATTATTTTGTTCTTTTTAGCATCATAACAAAAAAGCAGGTTCTGGTTGAAGACAATCGGAGAGAGGCATACCTTACGATAGCAGATCTTCATCTCGCCGGAACTCTCATCAGCAATCAGGATGAGGCCGCGGGTATGAGACTCTTCCATCTGATGCTGGATAGTTTCTTCATTTTTGTAAGCTTCTTTCAGCTTGCTAAGTTCCGTAAAAGAGTCTTGCAGGAGGCTCAAACTGTGCGCAAAATTTTCCAGATGTTTACGCGTGATAGCATGTAGTTTTAAGTTTAATCGTTTGCCGACATCATCTATCTGGCCTTGAGCAAGGAGCTGCTCGATAGCTTTTTTCTGCTTTTCATTGAAAGTTATTTTTTTGAGCTCTTCAACCTGGCGATAAAAATTGTCAATTTGGTGCTGTTGTTTGTTGTGGTGCATCCGCTGTTTTTTTTCATGTTCCTGGTTGTACTTTTGGTAACGTTGGCGGCAGGAGTCAACCCGGCTTTGTTGCTCTTCCAGCTTTTGCCGGAAGCTGGGAATGGCGAAAGGATCGATGGTTAACGTGGAATGGCTGGTGCCGCTGGCCTGCTGGCAGAAGATAAAATTGGAGGCGGTCACGCTGCCGGAACGGAGTTCCCGGTTGATAAAAACCTCCTCGCCGCTAACCCTAGAGGACATGCAGGTACTGATTCTGACCTGTTGTCCCACAACCGTGGCATTCTGTAAAACCGCATTGATTTTGATGTCTGAACCTTCAATGTGGGCGCCGACGACTTTGCCGATTTCAATTTTGCGGCCGATAATACGGGCTTTCGCGTCAACGATGCCGGAGATGATGATGGTGTCCCCTTCGATAGTGGCACCGCGCCCGACATTGCCATCTATGACAATCTCTTGGGCTTTTAACGTGAAACCCGGTTTGACCGAGTCATGCATTATGTCATTTTTACCGGATACCTTGATGGTTGTATCAATGTCACTGAAATCTTGGACTTCAATATTGCCGGTCGAAAAATCGACCTGTTGGGTCAAGACATCCTTGTCGACGAAGTATCCCCGCCCACTCTCCTGATAGAGAAAACCGGTGATTGTCGCTTTTAAAACAGTTTGGTTGTGGTCAGGATCATCTTCGCAGGTGATGGTCTTGCGGTCATAACCAGGAATTTTCTCTTCGCGGCCGGCTTCGGCTTTAATCGGCTGTTTAAAAATGTCGATGCCATCAACTCCGGAAGTGGCGTGGTTAATGATGACCAAAGATTTTCCGGCGTGAATCAAGGTTTCGCTGAAACCCAGGTCGTAGTAGTCGATTTTGCCGGTTTTTTCATCACTGATTTTGCCTGGTTTTAATTTGAGGTCGACCAATATCTCAAGGTTGCCGTCGTCACCTTTTTGCGGCGGGGTCGGACTGGCGATGGAAAAGGTATAGAAAGTTTTATTAGCTGCAATTCTATGATAATCGGTCAGGTAACGTTTTACTTCAGTAGTTATAGTGTTGGTTTTGTTGATGCCGTAGCGGATTCCCTTCTTTTGCAGTTCTGCTTTTATCGTCTCAAGTATAGTGCGTAAAACAGCCGGGTCGAGCGGCTTAACGATTCTGGTGTTGGGCCGAATCGAGATGAAAGCATACTCCAAGCCCTGGCGTTCATCCAGGTGCAGCATGAGATCTAGAAGTTCAATACTTGGTGTCAATGTCAGTCCTATACAATGGAGTAGGTGAAGGTTTTCTTGTCTGTTTTGGACGGAATCTAACCATATAACATGATTTCTATCGCCCGAACAAGAAGATTTCTCGCTTTGTCTTGACAGGTGCCGTGCAACCGGTTATATGAGATTGTAATATATACATATATCATGTTCAGGTAGATAGTGCCTGACCGAAAACCTGACAATTTTCTTGAGTGCAAGGCAGGTGAAGATTTTAACCACAGGTATACACTAAGTATTCCGAGGATTAAAATTTGAGCCTAACGCAGCAATCGGGGAAATTGGCGGTTTTCGGTCGCGCACTAAAATATGGAGGCTACTCTTGGATAGAGATCAAGTTTGTTGTCGGGTTGCTGAAGTTTTGAAGGTTTTGGGCCATCCCGTACGGTTGCAGATTGTGCAGACCCTTTTGACTCAGGAGAGTTGTGTGAAAAACCTCTGGAGTTGTCTGGAACTTTCCCAGGCGACAGTTTCCCAGCACCTCTCTGTACTTAAGGGGAAGGGCATTGTTGACTCCGTCAGGGAAGGGGTGGCGATGCGTTATTGGGTAAGTGATGACATTAGTAAACTTCTGATTGGTACCTTGATGGATCATTTCGGTATGGATTGTAGTGAAACCGGGGCGGATTCCTGTAGAGAGGTGAAGTAGCGTGCCGTTATACGAGTATGAGTGCCCTGGTTGTGGGGCCAAACTTGAAGTTTTGCAGAAACTGGGAGAGGATGGTACGGCTCTTAAATGTCACAAATGTGCGGTTACGGGTTTGCGTAAAGAGATATCCGGCTGTGCTGTTCAGACTGTCGGATCCGGCAAAACTTCAAGTGCTTCCGGGTGTGCTTTGGGCGGCTCTTCCGGCACCAGCGGTTTTACTTGAAACTAGGGACATTAAGTCGGCAGTTGCCGACTTAATCATTATCTGCCGGAGTAAACTCGGTTGCTTTCCTGATCTTCTATTCAGACCTTGTCACTTGTTCTGGCTTGATTCCTCCAGATCAATAATCAGACTTCCATTAACATACGGTCGGGTTTTATAGGCCACCAGTTGTTCCATCTGTTTAATGGTCTCCGCCATTCTCAAGCACTGCTTTTGAATGGTCTTAAACCGTTTGCTGAGATGTTGATTGTCGTCAATGGTTTTGTCTAGAGTGAGCAACTCAATGGCACCGATGATAGCTGTCATTGGTTGGCGTAACTCATGGGCGACGGCACCGGCGGTTTCAATCATGGCCGCTTTTTTCTCACTCAAGATCAATTGTTCCTGAACAAACTCCAACTCTTTATTTTTTTCATCAACCAGGTTTTCCAGGCTATTTGTGTAGTGTTGGTTGGCGGCAGCCAGGGTTTCGCTAACACTCAAATCTTCAATGAAGATCAAGATGCGGTTTTGCTGGTCCGAGGTCTCTTTTAGAAGGATGGCTTGCAGGGAAAGATGTGGGCCGTCATCGTCGTTAGTGTTTGGGGTTGTTTGTAAAGTGATATTGTTTTGTTCGCCGGAGAGCAGGCTTTCCCAGGCGCCCTTACAACTTGCTAGTTCTAAAATAGAGATCAGGTTATGCTCTGCCAAATTGTTCTGCTGGAACAAAAAAGAGGCCAGCTGATTGGCAAAAGTGATCTCTCCATGTTCATCGCAGACAATAATTCCGTAAGGGGCTTGTTCCAGGATTGTCAGGCAGAGGTTGCATTCATCTGTGTCTTTTGTGGTTGAGACTGAATTCATGGTTGGATTTTTGTTCGTAATAGGGTAATATATAGTTACCATTAATATTAGGTAACTAATACAATAATCTCTAAGAAAAAAAATGGCAAGGATTAGTTGTTCACGGTAAAGGAGATCGGAGATGGCACAAGAGCTTAAACCTGAAGCCGAAGTGGTTGATGAAAGTGGTGACGGGGCAAAAATCGCCGGTTACTATATTGAACAGGTAAAAATTTCGCTCGGTACCGGAGCCACTAAACGTAAGACTACCGGTGAAAATATTTTTTATGCTGAGGAGTTGCCCAGTGGAGAGATCAAGCTGAGCCTTCTCAATATGGCTGGTAAACCGACCAGTATTACCGAGGTTATTGAGAAAGATGAGTTTTTTCAGCGTTGTCAGCCGAAGCCTGATTTTGTGCCCCCGGATAAAAGCGAAAAACTTGATAAATTTAAAGAAAAAGCGGATCGCCACGCTTCTCGAGGCAATCTCCATCTGCGTAAAAAAGAGTATAATAGTGCCGAATTTGAGTTTCAAGCTACTTTGAAAATCGATGAAGAGCATGTTCGGGCCAATTACGGAATGGCCAAACTCCATCTGGAAAAAGGCGAAGAGGAAGAGGCGAAAAAGGTGCTTGATCGTTTGACCAGTATTGAAGCTCTTTTTGAAGATGAGAACAAGCATGTTTTTAATGAGGTCGGGATCGATTTACGGCGCATGAAGATGTTTGATCAGGCGCTTGACAGTTATCGTAAGGCGCTGGAAATAAATGATAAAGATCCGATTTTAAATTTTAATATGGCCCGGGCCCTGATCGATAAAAAACAGTGGCTTCCGGCTTTAGCCAGCCTTGATCGAGCCTTGGAGCTCAAGGAAGATTTCCCTGAAGCACTAAAACTAGCTCAGCTCCTGCGGGCCAAGCTGGAGAAGAGATCTCGTGCCTAATAATATTTAATAATGATGGTTGTAGAAGAAGATCTTATTGAATTTATCTTTTCCGGGGAATTTATTTTTTCCGAATCCGAACGTTGTCGTCTGGATCAATTTCTGGCGGCCCGGCAGCCGGATATGTCACGCAGTCGTTTACAGGGTTTGGTGCGTTCAGCTTCGGTTCTGGTTAATGGTAATCCTGCAAAAATCTCATACCTGCTGAAAAATGGGGATCGGGTCACCCTCAATATTCCGCCGCCAATTCCCTTGGCACTTGAGGCTCAAGCCCTGCCTTTAGAGGTCGTCTACGAAGATCGGTATCTGATTGTTGTCAATAAGGCGGCCGGGATGGTGGTTCATCCGGCGGCGGGAAATCCCGATGGTACCCTGGTTAATGCGTTGCTTTATCACTGTGGTGATCTCGCCGGGATCGGTGGGGTTATGCGGCCGGGGATTGTTCATCGTCTGGATCAGAATACTTCCGGATTATTAGTAGTCGCCAAAGATGATTTTACGCATCAGGGGCTGGCCGAACAATTTAAAGAACATTCGATCAAAAGGGAATATGTCGCTCTGGTTTACGGGCGTTTGCTCCCTACCTGTGGTTCTTTCCAATCATCAATCGGTCGTCACCCCAAGCAGCGTAAGAAGATGGCCTCAGTCGAGAGAGGGGGCAAATCGGCACGGACAAACTATCAGGTTTTGCGTTATTATCTGTCGGGGGCCTGTACCTGGCTCTCTTTATGTTTGGAAACCGGGCGTACCCATCAGATCAGGGTTCACTTGAGTGAGGCGGGTCATCCTCTGGTTGGCGATCAAGTCTATGGTAAAAAAGGGATAAGCCGCTTACAGACAACGGTTGGCGGAACTGATCTGCCGGCAAATTTCCCCCGGCAGGCCCTGCATGCCCGGCGCCTCGGTTTTCGACATCCGGTAAGTGAAGAGTATCTGGAGTTTGAAAGTTCTTTGCCCCCGGATCTTGAACGTTTGTTGGAGGCTTTGCGTGAGCTGGAAAAAAGAGATTGAATCACACCTGAAATATCCTTTTAGCCTTGACAATCAATCCAGGCCTGCCTACCTTAAGATCGCCGCCCCGCCGTCGATAACTGCGGGGTTCACGTTGCGGCCCGGTGGTTTCAGTCATGGCTCGTTTGCTTCTGCCAATATGAGTTTTCAGGTTGGTGATCAGGAAGAGGCCGTGGCGCAAAATCGCCGGGCTTTACTTTACGGGGCGGGTGTAGATTTTTTTTCCGCCTTGGTGACGGCCAAACAGGTGCATGGCAAGCGTTGTTTGACGATTGTAGATTCGGATCCTGAAAAACTTGAGCAAGTGGCGCTAACCGATGCCGATGCTTTACTCACCGATCAACCCGGAATTCTTTTGGGGGTGATGACGGCCGACTGCCTGCCGCTTATCATGATTGATCAAGAGCAACGAGCTGTGGCGGTGGTTCATGTCGGTTGGCGTGGTCTGGATCAAGCGATAGGGGTTGAAACCGTTGCCCAATTGAGTCGAGATTTTGCGGTTGAAGCCGAAAACCTGCAGATTTTTGCGGGTCCCGCTATCTGCAGTTGTTGTTTCCAGGTCGGGATTGAGGTCGTCGACCGTTTCCGCAGGCAGCCGGTTTTGGCCGGAGTTGACAGTTGGTATCAGGAGCGCTCTTCAGGTTACTATATTGATCTGTTGTCAATCCAGCGAGCTCAGCTTCTGGCTGCCGGGGTTGCCGAAAAGAATTTTCACGAGGTTGACATTTGCACATTTTGTCACGGTTTTTGCTTTTCCTACCGGCGAGATCATGCTATAACCGGCCGCCAACTGGCCTTTGTCGGAATTAAGGAAAATAAGTAACTATTCAGCGCAAGTAGAAAGGCGCCAATTTTTGATGGATTTTAGTGAATTCTGGGGACATAACCTGATTCTCCGAAGAAAATCGGGATTGTGTCCCATGAATTCACGGGTTAGCTGAATAGTTACGAAAATAATTGAATAGGTTGAACTATGTATATGGTAAGTAATCTGTTTGTTGCGGTTGCCAAACTTCTTGATATTGTCTTAAGCCTCTATCTCTGGATTGTGATAATTCGGGCTCTATTGTCTTGGGTAAATCCTGATCCTTATAATCCGATTGTCCGGTTTCTCTATCAGGTTACCGAACCGGTTTTTTCTCGGGTGCGGCGTTGGTTCCCCTGGACGGCGATGGGAGGCATCGATTTTGCGCCGATGCTGATTATGTTGGGCATTTTCTTTCTCCAGTCTTTTCTGGTGCAGACTTTATTACAGTTCGCCCACTCAATTCAATAGGAGGCCGCCCGAGAATGCTCTTTTTCCCCAGCTCTTCGTTATTTTTTGAAAATAATGCTCGGAATACTAAGTGTATGCCTGCGCTTATTTTCAAAAAATGCCTCGATCTGAGAAAAAATTTCAATTCTCGGACAACCTTCTAATTAAACTGGAAATGACTAATGGCGGAGTTCTGGTTTCGAGAGACGGCGGACGGTGTGACTTTCAGGGTTCATGTCCAGCCGCGGGCCGCTCGTAACCGTCTCCAGGGGATGCATGATGATGCGCTTAAAATATCCCTGACCGCCCCTCCGGTAGAGGGCGCTGCCAATCGTCTTTGTCGGGATTTTCTGGCTCAATTACTTGATCTTCCCCGGGCTCGGGTAGAGGTGATTAATGGTCATAAATCACGTCGTAAAACGATTCACGTAGAAAACTTGAGCGGGCTTGAATTGAAGGATCGCTTAGGAATAAATTGATTTCAATCTTTAACAGTTTTAAAGGATTACTAAAAGGATTAGATGTTATGCCGATTTACGAGTATCAGTGCGAAGAGTGTGAAAATAGATTTGAGATGATACGTAAAATTACAGCTGAACCTCTTAAAGAGTGTCCTGAGTGTGGTGGGCCGGTGAATAAACTGGTATCATCAACCTCATTTATCTTGAAAGGCGGCGGTTGGTACGCTACTGAGTATGGTAAAAACCGCCCGCAAAAAAATGAGCAGAAAAGCTCGGTGGCCAAGCCGGTTAAAAAAGAGGAAAAAAGCAAAAGCAAAACCGAGACCGCTAAGACTGCTGCCGCTGCTTAACTAGTTAGCTATCAATGAACTGAGCGGTAACTCAAGAGATACTCGAACGTGGCGGTAACCGCCAGACGTTCGGTGTTCATACGTTCCGGGAGCGGCGGAAAGGGAGAGGCGTTTTGGATCGCCCGAACCGCTTCGTGATCAAGTATAGCGACACCTGATGAATGTAAGATCTTGACTTCTGCCAGAGAGCCATCCTGATTGATGACAAAACGCATCTGCAAACGTCCCTGAGCGCCGGTTCGCCGGGCTTTGTAGGGATACTCCCAGACCAGCTCAATTTTCCTTTTCAGGGCCAGATAGTATGAGTGAAATTTATAGTCGAGGGTGTTGAGAGAGATCTCGGTACCCCTTTTCAGTTTATTGGGCAGGCGTGGACTCTGTTTGGCGGAGGGAACCGGTCGTCTCTGACGTTCTTCGGTGTATTTGAGCAACTCATCGGCTGAAGGAAAGAGCTTTTTGATGTCCGGTTGTTTCTTTTTTGGCTCTTTTTTCTTTGGCGGTGAAACCTTCTCCGGTTTTTTGCTTGGCGGTTGCGCCTTGGTCAGGGCGGAGTCGTCTTTGACGGGAGGCTTTTCCGGTTTGGTCTGAGGTTTGGCTTTCTCCTGCGGGCGTGGCTCGGCCTTCGGTTTTGGCGGCACCGGTTGTTTTGGTTTTGGTCGAGGCTTCGGCTTTGGTTGCAGCTTGACCGGTTTTGCCACCACCTTGGGTTTCGGGGATATCTCCTCGGTTCTGGTTTCAATTTTGGTTTGCTGGTTGCGATCGGCTAGAAAACTAGGTTTTTTGGGCGGGGGCTTAGGTGCTTCCGGCTTTTTCTTTTTGGGCGGAAGTTCAATAATTTGAACCGGGATATCTTTTTTTCTTTTTTTGCGTAACTCTTCCAAGGCTTTGGCGGCCGGTTCCCAGGCCCGGTAACGATAGGCTAGGCCCAAGTGCAGGAGCAGCGAGAGCAACAGGAATATAATAAGAATAGGTGGCTCTTTTTTTTCCGGCAAAAGTATGTTCTCTCGGGTGGTTAATTGGTGCCTAGGACAGCCTCCTAGGGCGTTGGCGAATCTACTAACCTAACAATTTACAAAAAGTCAAGTCAAGTGTAATTATATTTATTTAATCGGGTCTGGCGGAAAACTGTCAAAAAACGTTTAAAACGCTTATTATGATGGATTTGCTCTCTCATTTTATCCGCTATCTGGAGGTCGAGCGCCAGCTCTCTCCCCATACGGTTCGCGCCTATGGCTCGGACATCGGTCAGTTACAGGATTTTCTGGTTGAACTGAGCGATTTATCATCACTTGGTGAAAATGCAGAACTCTGGTCGCAGGTTCAGGAGCGTCATCTGCAGAAATTCATGCGCGCACGCATGACGGTTGACGGGGCGGCCTCGGTGGGTCGTAAAGTGGCCGCGATCAAGACTTTTTTTACCTATCTCAATAACCGGCACGGTTTTTTGGGGAATCCGGCAGCCCTTTTGCGGGCTCCGCGAAATCAGCGTCACCTCCCGGTCTACCTCGACGAGGAGGAGGTTGATCAACTGCTTGATATGGGGGTTGTTGATGGTGAGCCTGTAGTTGATGAGCTCAAACTCAGGGACCGTGCCATTTTAGAGTTGATGTACGCCTGTGGACTGCGGGTTTCCGAGGTTGTCGGGCTTGATATTGCTAATCTGAAATTTGCCGATGCCGTGGTCAGAGTTATGGGCAAAGGTCGTAAAGAGCGGCTTGTACCGTTGGGGAAAATTGCCGCTTTAGCTCTTGAATCTTATCTTGCGAAGCGGCAAAAAGCTGC
>JAUVDU010000224.1 GCA_030595135.1 Deltaproteobacteria bacterium
CCAGACGTTGAAAATGAGTCCGGCTTTCAACCCAGACTATCCAGAACTTATCGAGGCTCTTATCATAAGTAATTTTCGGCAATTTACGCGAAAGTAAACGATCACCACCGATAGACCTATAACCCAGACTCCTCTCACTGCCCAAGTATGCTCCTGACGAACAACTCGACGCCAATGATGAAATGTTGAGAAATTTGAAATAGATATAACCGGAATAACCCGTACCTCGACTATCCTGCCAGGCGATCATAATATTATCATCACCACTAGGCGTATCACGATAGGCAAGAGTCGGCACCGTCTGATTACCGGAAGCCGTACTGATAGCTATTTCATTACCACACAAGGTTCCGTCATCATCGATAAAACGTCCGTAAATGTCAACACCGGAGGTACTCCAATTACGCCAGTCCTCCCAGACGACAAACCATTTATTCTTATCCGGAAGGGCGATAATTGTGGGGTTCTGCTGATCATTAGCAAGGAGTACCGGAGGCTCAGAACTACCGTTTTCTACTGAAATGGGGATATTAGAACCCTCATTTGCAGCCCACAAGGGTGAAACGCACATAGCTGTTAAAGCGACCAACAACAAGAGAGACAGACAAAGATATCGTACTGAACGATAATTTCCATTACCATTCAAGCAAGCCTTTATCATTCCTGTTGACTTCATACTTCCTCCTTAACCGACAGAGCCGGAACTACTAACGTTACTCATATTTGTATCCATCTGAGGTTCCGCTTTTTTCAACCACAGATGAACACAAATTCACACAGATAAAAAATCAATTATTTATGAATTTTATCCAACAACAGTAACTATTTATTATCACTGACGACAATTGATTCAATTGGAGTTGTCAAAAGATCACTCTCGACGGTAGCGACAAAACTGCGAACCAGGCTGCTGGTTGCCCGGCGAATCGCCTTGGCTACCAGTTTACGATAATCCTGCTCAGCATACATACTCTCAGGTATGACTTCGACTTCGGAACGATTACTCCAGAGTAGACGACCGGTACGAGCATCCTGAACCATAATCCGAATCTGAACAACCGCTCGTGGCACTTTGCCGCCGTTATGCGCGAGATAGGCGACACTAGCTCCGGCTACGCCCCAAAGCGCTGTATTCAAAGCATGATAGTCAGAGGTTTTAGTTACGGTTGAGCCAAAAAGAGGATGACCGGAGGTCGTAGTCTTCTTGCTGTCATCAAATGGGAAATTTTTGTTGGCATTGCCAACGACGGCACCAAGAATACCACCAATCGCCATCTTATCCATCAATTCATAATTTTCAGATTTCGCCAAACCAAAAAGCATGCGTTGACTGCTGTTAAAAAAGAAGGGCAGCAGACCAACATGAAAGGGGTTGAAGTCATCCTTGGCCACCCCTTTTTCAAATTCAATCAAACGGCCGCGGACAATATAATCGGCCCCAAAGTAATCACCAATTCTTAAGACCTCGTCGCTACTTAAAGAGCTATAGAGAGCACTGCCCTGGGTACCGTTCTCAACCGCCAGCCTCTGTTTATCCATTTTTTCAAGATCTTCATTCCGCGTAATGGCATACTTAAGCTCATCCATCATAGCCTCCGACCAGTTACCACTATCGACTTCGGAGCGCATATAGTTATTGTTGGGGGTATCGGTAAAGAAAATCTCCGGCGGTTCGATGATATGTTCGCTCAAAAGATAATCAACCACATCCTCTTGCAGAGCCGACATCAAACCATAACGAGCAAACTCATCCTCTAAGGATTCATTCACCAAAAGATTACGCCGCCAGTAGAGTTCCGGACTTGAATCCGGCGTATAATCAGCAAAAGGCATAATCACCATGCTTTTACCGGTCGACTTAATTCTATCGGTCGGAACCGGACTCACTGTCTCTTTTGTCACCTGACCGCAGGCAACCGACATCAACATCATAACGACAACCAAAGCAACATATTTCAGTCTCATCGTTCAAGCTCCTTCCTCAATAAAATCATTTTATTCTACGCAAAATAAAATTGTACTCATTAACATATGTTCATTCAATTAATTCATAGCAATGAAATCCGACAATGTCAACTAATTACTCAATATTACAACGAAATCACATTGCTGAACCTGTTTTTTCAGGCTTGTAACCAAAAAAACCTGCCAAGTCACCTGAATGACCTGATATTAGCAGATTTTTACCGCACCATTGAGACAGGAAAACCCATGCAAGTCCTATACCACAAACAAAAAAAGGGCTCCCGCAACCCGGAAACCCTTTTTTAGCAGAACATAAATTTGTTAATGAGAGCTATTCACTTTTCGGTGCAACCGGCTTTTCCTGAGCTCCGGGTTCACCCACCTTCTCCGACGGCGTCTCTGACTGTTCCACCGGAGCCGGAATTACAGGGGCTTCAATCGGAGCTGGGCTGTAATCCTGCATCACGGTGCCCTTAGCCCGATGTGCCGACATCACGGTCAGAGAAATTGAAGTAATCATAAAAAGGGCCGCAACAATCGCGGTCAAACGGGTAAAAAACTTACCGGAACCGGAGCTCCCGAAAAGGGTCTGGCTGCCGCCTCCACCGAAGGCCGCCCCCATTCCACCAGCACTTCCAGACTGAAGCAGGATCACGACAATTAAGATAAGACAAATAACAACATGGACAGCGATTATGATTGAGGTCAAAGTTTTTTCTCCACTTTATCCAAGAGGCTATCCGAAAATGCCCTTTTTCCCCAGCTCTTCGTTATTTTTTGAAAATAATGCTCGGAATACTGAGTGTATACCTGCGCTTATTTTCAAAAATGCCTCGATCTGAGAAAAAATTGCTATTCTCGGACAACCTCCCGGCAAAAAATTTTTCGAATATTAAATGATTGTGATGGAACCGGGCCATTTACCAATATGTGCGAACAAAGTCAAGAAAAAGAAGATCGGAGCTTGTAAGATCAAGCCAGGGCAATCTGTAAAAATGACTCTGGGTCAAGTGATGCTCCACCGACCAGCAGACCATTGACTTCGGGTTGAGCCAGGAGTTCCGTCGCATTCTCCGGCTTGGCGCTACCGCCATAGAGGATCGGCACCATCTCCCCCCAGGGAAATTGAACCTCTAAAAATTTACGAATATGGACATGCATGGAACGGGCATCTTCCGCAGTTGCGGTCTGGCCGGTACCAATCGCCCAGACAGGCTCATAAGCGATGATCAACTTTTCACCGGGAAACCCATCAAGACCACTACGCAATTGCTTGGTAACAATTTCGAAGGCCTCCCCGCCTTGTCGCTGATCCAGGGTTTCACCAACACAGAAAATCGGTACCAAACCTCCGCCGGAAACGGCTTGCGCCTTCCGCCGGAGAAGATCATCACTCTCGCCAAAAAGCTGACGGCGTTCAGAATGACCAACCAGAACATAACCGACCCCGACATCCTTGAGCATTGCTACCGAAGTTTCACCGGTAAAAGCTCCGGCGTCTTGAAAGGCACAGTTTTGGGCCAGCAAACCGATGCCAATATCGGCGCAACCCTGAACCAGCCCCGACAACAACGTAAAATTCGGTGCCAGCAGGAGTTTTCGAGCAAGTTTTTTGCCAACCAGCCCGGAGGCCAGAGTGTCGATAAATTTCCGCCCTTGAGTCAAGGTCATATTCATCTTCCAATTGCCGGCAATAATTTGCGGGAGCTCAGACATCAATCTTCTCCTAAAGAGCCATTATTACAATTTTCAAGAGCCTTAACTGCGGGTAGGACTTTACCCTCCATTAATTCAAGAAAGGCCCCGCCACCGGTCGAAATATAGGATATTCGATCAACCTCACCGGCCTTATGGACGGCAACATCGGTATCCCCGCCGCCGACAATCGTCAAAGCATAGGTGCTGGCAATATTATGTACCATCCCCAAAGTCCCCCGACTGAAAATCGGCACTTCAAAAACTCCCATCGGACCATTCCAGACAATCGTTTTAGAGTCCTGAATAACCTCATTAAACAAGGTTGCCGTAGCCGGGCCGATATCAAGCCCCATCCAGTCTTTGGGAATTTCCTGAACCGGTACCAGCCGGGTTTCGACATCGGGAGCGATGCGGGGAGCGGCGACACAGTCAACCGGCAG
>JAUVDU010000220.1 GCA_030595135.1 Deltaproteobacteria bacterium
CAAAGCCACTTCATAGCTTGAAGAGTCGTTATGCGAAGGACATTCACCTTGCGAAAGGGCCATAACCCGTTCACAAAAACCCTCATCTTCAACATATTCCCCGATGCTCTTTCCCGGTTTAAGTTTGGCATCCAGATTAAGTGACCAGAGGAAAGCTGGGTTCATCAAAACGACAACCCCTTCAGTATTAGTTACCACCACTCCATTAGGCAGGGATTCAATGATGGTTCGAGTTCGGCTCTTTTCATTGTCGAGATCTAAAAGGGTGCGATTACGCTCTTTTTCCAGCCGCTCGGCTTCAAGGGAGAGCTCCATGCGTTCCTGAGCCCGGCGTACGACCATCCTCAGGCTATCGGGTTCGAAAGGCTTGGGAATAAAATCATAGGCCCCTTTTTTCATCGCCTCAATCGCCGTTTCAATCGTGGCAAAACCGGTCACCACAATAACCATAATTTTTTCATTAAACTCTTTAATCCGGGCCAAGACCTCCATCCCGCCCATCCCCGGCATCTTGAGATCAAGAAAAACGATATGTACAGGCTCAGCATAGATAATCTCTAAGCCCGCAGCCCCACGAGAGGCGGTCGAAACCGTAAACCCCATGCGGAGCAGAATACGCTCGGCCCCCTCACGAATGCCCTGTTCATCATCAACTACCAGAATGTGTAAAGATTTCTCACTCTTTTTCACTTTGCTCTCCTTCGTCACAAATTTTTGCTAAGGGTAGGGTAACAATAAAAGCTGTCCCTTTTCCAGGCCGACTTCGGGCAAAAATGTTTCCACCATGATTTTCAACGATACCATAAACCATGCTCAAACCAAGCCCGGTTCCTTTACCCTCTTCTTTGGTCGTATAAAAATGATCAAAAATATGGGGCAGAACATCCTCCGGGATCCCGGTTCCGGTATCAGAAATCTCAATACAAACCCGGTCTCCATGCGAAGGCATACAACAACACGGATACTCCATAACCTTAGTATCATTCTTGTTTTCTTGGTCACTATAATAAATGGGCTCTCCCCGGGCCGGCATACTGGTTCTCACCGTCAAGGTACCTTCACTCTCAGCCGTTCCATTAACATTCATGGCATCAACCGCATTGAGAATCAGATTCATCAAAAGATGATTAAGCTGTTGAACGTCGGCATCCACTAAAGGCAACTCCTCGGCCAGATGTTTTTTAATCTCAATATTATGGAAAATCGGCTGACTATCGAGCAAGAAAAGAGTTCTCTCAATCACCTGATTAATATCACAGGGCTGCATAAACTGACGTGTCTGCCGAGAAAATTCGAGCAGTTCCTTAACCGTGTCACGACATCTTTCAGCATCCCGTAATACCCGATTTAAATCATCCTTGACATTATCGGAAAGTTCATTCTCTTCCATTACCAATTTAGTAAAAAGGATGATTCCCCCCAAAGGATTATTTAACTGATGAGCAACGCCTGCCGCCAGCTTGCCCAGCGATGCCATTTTCTCGGACTGGAGTAACTGAAGCTGGGTTTTTTCTAGTTCCCTCTCCATCTGGAGAGTCTCACGCAGGTCGCGAAAATATCCGATAGTCGCAACCTCACGGTCATCCTTATAAACAATTGAAGCATTCAGACGTACCGGAACCGGCTGAGAATCCTTGCCTTTCAAATCAATATAATGTGATTTAAGCTTGCCCTTTCCCCCAAATTTATGGCTTCGCAACCTCTTCATCACATCCCGAGCTTCATTTTCCCTGACATAGATATCGGCAACATTTAAGGTTTCAAAGGCTTCTTTGATATTGTAACCAAGAATCTCGC
Source organism: Deltaproteobacteria bacterium (assembly GCA_030595135.1). Taxonomy (GTDB): domain Bacteria; phylum Desulfobacterota; class Anaeroferrophillalia; order Anaeroferrophillales; family Tharpellaceae; genus Tharpella. The sequence continues at coordinate 1,798 of JAUVDU010000220.1, forward strand.
CGACTGCATTATTGAAAACAATGAGTTTTCCACTCGTATCTGCAGCCACCACACCGTCAACTGAGCTCAGCAGAAGATTATGCAAAAAAGCACTCGACTGATTCATTCTCTCTTCCAGCCAAACCAGTACCGAAAGATCAAAATCAACCACCACCAAAGCGTCAATCTTGCCATCCGAGAAAAGGGGATAACTGAAAATACAAGCCATCTTTTTCTCGTCCCAATCATGCTTACCTAGATAGGTAGGCACCCCGCTCTGCAATGACCCAACCACCGGACACAAATCGCAAGGCCTAGTGCTATCTCGAAACTGCTCATAACAATAACGTTTAGTTCTCGCAATTTCAGGACGCTTAAGACCTTGATCATTAACTGCTAAAATCTCAAAATTAGGTGAAATGACAATTAATTTTCTCTCAAAAGCATTGACAGCCCTAAGCAGATATTCTTCCCGATCATTAATTGAACGCATTATAATCCTCCATCCGCCTTTTGTTTACCATATCGTAACTATTCAGCTAACCCGTAAATTCCGGGGACACAATCCCGATTTCCTTCGGAAAATCAGGTTATGACCCAGAATTCACTGAAATCTATCAATATTAGGTGCTTTTCTACTTGCGCTGAATAGTTGCCCATATCTAAACTTACTCCTATTCATAAAAAGAGGTCAAGGGTAAAGTGCTTTCCCGGCTCAATTATCTCGCAAGCTGGCAGCCGCAGGGTTTCGCTGTTGCTTCAGTTGCATGTCGATTTCAGCTAACGGCAATGAAGCCAGAGAAGCCAGTGTGGCGCTGCGCACCAAAGCTTCCGGACGATTCTCATAGATATAAAAACCATTCTCAAAAAGACCCATCCGTACTGCCGTAGCCGTAGAATAGGTGGTTACCAAAAGATCAGAAGTGCCAATCCGTTTCAATTCGGCAAAATATTCACGGGTCCAGAGCTGATGATTGTGGATCGGGCTGAAAGGATCGTGAAAAACAATATCGACCGAACCTGCAAATTCAGCAAGCCAGCAGCGGGCATCAACTGTAAAAATCTCGATTAAGAGGTCAGGGCTCTCGTAACGAAGATTTTCGGCAACCGCCCTGATAATCGACTCAAGCTCGCGAAACTCATCGGGATAAGAGAAACCGATCAAGCTGGAGAGTAAGGCTCTATCATGTTCAGGCGAAAGGATCCGCAAATGGCTGGTATATTTTTGCTGGGAGAGGTACCAGATAAGAGCAAAAGTGTTATAGCCAAGACCAAAACAGATATCAAGAACGGTGATCTCTTTGCGCCCCTCAATCCGATACTTCCAGGCCGGCAGGACATGCTTGTAAAGAGCTTCACTGAGGGCTCCGTCTTTGGTCGAGTGGTAATGCTCACCAACACTTTCACAATAGAGCGTCCGGCTGCCATCGCCGGTAATAATATTATCAAGCAAAAGGAACTCCTGAAAAAATATGAATCATCAATATTGATGCATACGTAAATTGTAAAGCAAAATAGTTATATAAAACAATTTTTCATTGATTTGAAAGCTTTTTTCTGCGATAGTTCAATTTACAAGAGTTTATATCAATATCAAAATTAACTCATAGTGGTTAATTTTGATGACTCCAATCTGCAACCCCAACACTCAAAAGCCTGATTTGGCATAATCTACAGGCTAATGCAGCCCAAAATCACACCAAATCAGGCTGGCATCATACTTGAAGCACGTTGTAGGATAATCCGTCAACCACCTGCAATAAAAAGCATAAGGAGAGCACAAATGAAATTAAAACAGATCTCTATTTTTCTCGAAAACTCGCCCGGACGGCTCTATGAAACGACCCGGGCATTAGGTGATGCAGGCATCAATCTGCACGCTCTGACCTTAAATGAAGCGGTCGATTTCGGAGTTCTAAGACTGTTGGTCTCAAATATCCCCAAAGCCCGACAAATCCTGATGGGAAAACAATTTCCGGCCCGCATCGACGATGTCGTCGCGGTCGAGATCAAGGACGAAGCCGGCAGCCTGGCCGAGGTTCTGGAACCATTGAAAGCACAGAATATCAGTGTTCGTTATATGTATGCTTTTAGCGGCCTTGACAAAAAACAAGCGGTTATGATTTTCTGTTTTTCCGATATGGACAAAGCGATTGAAATATTGAAAGAACACAACTGCACCCTGTTGTCACCTGAAGCCTTTGGCATGCTCGACAGTGTCGATTAAAACAAACAACCAGGAAACGGTTCGAGGCAACCCCAACCAACACCGGAAAATTCCGGTTCACAGAATGAGGAAAATATAATGACTCAGAAAAAAGAGTTTAAAAAATTTGCGGTTATCGGTGCCGGACCGGTCGGCTGTATTGTCG
>JAUVDU010000301.1 GCA_030595135.1 Deltaproteobacteria bacterium
GCACGTTCACGGTGCTGCTGCCGACCCTTGATTATCATGAAACTATGACAAACTCTTTGTTGGATTTCAACAAACTACCGACCGGCAGCGAGCAACTCCTCCTGGTTGACGATGAAAAAGAGATTATTGAACTCAATCAAAGCGCCCTGGAAAAACTCGGCTACCGGGTTTCAACCTGTAACAACGGAGCCACCGCCCTGAAAATGATCGAGTACAACCCGAAACAGTTTGACCTGATCTTGACCGACATGACTATGCCGAAAATGACCGGAGCCCAACTCGCCCAAGCCGCCCTCAAACTCAATCCCAAGATACCGATCATAATGGGTACCGGTCACAGCGACACGATCAACCAAAAGGAGGCCTTGGCTCTGGGCATCAAAGAGTTCTACAACAAACCCTTAAGTACCGATCGCCTGATCCGCCTGGTGCGCAAGGTACTTGATGAAAACCGGGAATAAAATAATGGAAATTGTAAAAGTTTCATTTTTTAAGCTCAGAGGTTTCTGTTTTACAGCAAACTTGATTGTCATTTTTTTCTTAGCCCTCACCCTTAACAACCTCTCTTTCGCTCAAGAACCACTGCTGCTTGGTGTTCAGCCCTTCCTGCCCTATGAAAAGATTGAAGAAAAATTTGCCCCTTTAGCCGCATATTTAAGTGACGAACTAGATCGTCCGGTAGTCGTGCGGGTGGGTGGCAGCTATCAGGACCATATTGACACTATTGGCCGGAACCAGCTTGATATTGCCTATATCGGTTCGGCACCATATGTTGCAATGGTAAAAAAATATGGCCGCAAACCTCTCATCGTCTGTCTGGAAACCGATGGTTCACCTTTTTTCAAAGGGATGATTATCGTCAGAAATGACCATCCGGCTAAAAGTCTGGCTGATTTGGGAGAGGGTGAATTTGCCTTCGTCAATCCGCATTCGACCATGGGCTACCTCGTTCCCAAGGTGATGCTCCAACAGGAAAACCCACTTTTTTTAGCCAACCATCGCTACCGGTTTTTAAAAAACCATGACAATGTCGCTCTGGGTGTTTTAGCCGGTGATTTTGAGGCGGGCGCCGTAAAAGAGGCCGTCTACCAAAGATTTAAATCTCGTGGCTTGAAAATACTGGCAACAACCCCGGCCATTGCCGAACATCTTTTTATTGTCCGCAGCACTCTTGCAGACTCTACAATTAACCAGCTTCGCGCAGCCATGCTGAAACTTAACCAGGATCAAACCAAGCAAAACGTGCTGAAATCCATCAAAACCTCCATTACCGGTTTTTCTTTAGTCCAAGATGATGCTTATAACTCCCTGCGAAAAATACTCGAGCAGGCGGCAGAAAAAGAGAGGATTAAATGAAAGAAGTCATACTTCCCCATAAAGGGGCAAAATATTGGCTCATCCTGCTCTTGATTATTATCGTACAGATCACCTTTGCCTGGAATACGGTTAAAAATGCTCAAACAAGCAAAATTAAAGAGATAGAAAGCCGGGCTCAAAAACAGATCCAGTATCTTCAGGTCGTGATCCGAGAAATATTACAGAACGGAGAGTATGCTTCAGCCGATATCTTCGTACAACAATGGAGCAGATTTAGAAGTGATCGCATTGTCGAAATCAACCTCACTACGGCCAATGGTTTTTCTTTAAGCCACTATCAATCTAAATTGAATCCGGCTCATCTCTTTACCTTATCCTCGCCTATACCATACTCCTATAAAAGTGCCGCCAGCCTGCAGTTGACCGTTAATTTAGATTCAGCCTTTAAGCACTCTTCGGAACTGGCCTTGACTTTGGCAACCATTATCTCCCTGTTCAGCCTCTTTTTAACAATTACAACCTGGCTCTATATACGCCAGAAAAAATTATCCGTTAACTTACAAAATTCCGAAGAAAAATACCGCGCCTTGGCCAATGAATCCCCGGATCTGCGCTATCGAACAGATAATGGGGGCAAGATTGTTTTTGTTTCTCAATCAATCCATAAGATGACTGGCTATACCACGGAAGAAGTTATTGGCCTTAAAATGACTGAGATTTACGTAAACCCGGATGAGCGGGATCTATTTATGGAAAAACTGCAAAAAACCGGCTATGTTAATGATTTCGTTGTCCAATTAAAACGCAAAGATGGCTCTATCTGGTGGGGTTCCGTAAACACCCAACTCTATAAAGATCAAGACGATAATATCCTGGGCGTGGATGGAGTTGTCAGAGATGTTACTGAAAACAAAAAACTGGAGGCCCAACTCGTACAGTCTCAGAAGATGGAAGCCATCGGCACGCTGGCCGGAGGGATTGCCCATGATTTCAACAATATTCTCACCTCTATCATAGGTTTTTCTGAAATCACCCTGTTTGATCTTCCCGAGGGTAGTAAGGCTCAAAAAAATATTACCCAGGTTATTGCCTCGGGAAGACGGGCTGCCGACTTGGTCAAGCAAATCCTCACATTCAGTCGCAAGGAAGCGCAAAACCTGAAAGTATTTAATCCCCACCCGGTAGTCAAAGAGGCCTTAGAAATGATGCGCTCATCCCTGCCGACAACAATCCGGATGGAAGAAGATCTTGATCTCGACTGTGGGAAAATCGAGGCCGACCCCACGCAGCTACACCAAGTTGTCATGAACCTCTGTACCAATGCCGCCCAAGCCATGACCGATGAAAAAGGCAGTTTAACGGTTACGTTACTGCGCACCAAGATAACCAGCAAAGAGATTGAAGCCCTCACCGGAGGAACTAAAAAATCCGCCGGGCCGTTTATTGTTTTATCAGTCAGTGATACCGGTTACGGTATGGATAAGACCATAAAAGAGAGGATTTTTGAGCCCTACTTCACGACCAAGGAGACCAGTAAGGGTACGGGGTTGGGACTTGCCGTCATTCATGGTATCATTGAAAGCTGCAACGGCTTTATCAAAGTCGAGAGTGAACCGGGAGAAGGAACCACTTTTCAGGTCTATATCCCGGCCCAAAAGCGAGATTTGGTTAAACCCTTACCAGAAGAGGAGGGAAACAGACTTCCACCGAGCGGTACGGAACGGGTTTTGATCATTGATGACGAAGAAGCCGTTCTTAACCTGCACAGTGAAGTTTTACAACATCTTGGTTACCAAGTTACGGCAACAACTGATAGCCGAGAAGCTCTGGAACTGGTCCGCAGTCACCTGGCTCAGTTCGACCTGATTATTTCAGATCAGAGCATGCCCAACATCTCGGGGGCCGAGCTGGCTCGCGAAACCCTGAAAACAGACCCGACAGTGCCCTTTATTCTCTGCACCGGTTTCAGCTCAGTCTTTTCAGAAAAAGAGGCTTTGATGCCCTCGTAAAAAATAGAGGTAAAGGCCTCCTGTCGAGCTTAAAGTATTGAATTTATTATTAAAAACTCTATTT
>JAUVDU010000269.1 GCA_030595135.1 Deltaproteobacteria bacterium
CCAGCTGGCCGCACCTTCAGCAATTTTTTTGCTGGAAAATTTGGTAAAGATCATGGCTCCATGACCTAAATTTTCAAAGGCTGATTCGGCAAAAGAGCTGACATGATCATCCATATCTATAGAACCAGGTTCCGCAGACACCCCTGCCGTTAACCGCTGCCCGAATTCTTCTTCAATAGCATCAGCCGCCTCCTGGGCCTGTCCGGCGATGAATATGGCAAAAAACATTCCCAGAATAATTCTAATTGTATTTCCCCGACTAAACCGACGATTGAAAATGATAGCAAGATCCGTCAGCATCAGAGTGGAATTATAGATAACGGCGGCCATATCGACAAGCGGCCAAGGCGATATGGCAGTTTTTAAAGCTGCGGCCTTAGCATACTCATTAATGCGCCCGACTGCCAGGGCCTCCATCGGAAGCTGGATCTTTTCAACAAACTCATTCACCCACTCACGACTTCCGAGCCTTCTATTGGAATCCAACAATCTATTCGCAGAGTCGATAATTTTGTCAGCGTCACTCATCTGCAAAAACTTGTTTAAAGTCTTTTGCGGACGACTGATAAGATCTCTTAAATAGGGCTGGAGAAACTCTTCTGCAGCTATCCTGTAGGATCGAAGTCCGCTAAATTTACTCACGGAAACAAGCTGCTCGATACTCAACTGCGAGCCGCTGGAAAGCCGGGCCGTAAAAAAAAGCGCCCGCACAATAACATAGCCAATTACGCCGACCAAAATGGACAGAAGAGAGATGGCAACCCAGCGGCCGGGAACCGGCAGAGCCAGAGCATCATGCAGTATGCTGATAGCATGCGACGAAATATATAAAAGCAGCAGTGCTAGTACAAGAGTCAGTGCCAGCATCCAGAATGAAGAGCGGAATAATCCGTGGACATTGATTTCAGAATGATGGAGCAAATCATCAATCTTAACCTTAACTTTCCCCTCAGCCGAAGAGAACGAAGCATCAGCAGCACAATCTTCGGAAATTTGTAACGATTTCGGCAAAGCTTTAGGTCTGTCGATCATATTATCGCCAGTTCTGGCACCTTCTTGTTCCAGAGGCTGGTTTGAGAGGTCGTCAGTTGAAATCGGATCGGTGCAGAGGCAGGGATTTAAGTTATTGACCTGACTCGGCGTCGGTGACCTAGAATGCGGCATCCTTTTAGGAATTGCCTTTGGTCTGAAATTGTCATCGTAACTCATAGGGCTTCTCCATAACTCATAGTCCGAGAAAGGATTTAACTACTCGTTCAAGACCTTCCTGGGGCGGAGGGGTATCTCTGCGGGCTGAAATTTTGGGGTAGACTTCAGGAAAACTGAAACCAGGCCATTCCCCATCCTTAGGCCAATGCTCCGGGACGCGGCTGGGGACAAATTCTACCGGAACCGAGTCCTTCTCCGCAACCCGTTCTCCGTTCTCATCATACACCAGACGGCCTTTTAATCGTGGAATCCGGCTACCGGTCAATTCCGTGCTCATCACCGTTGAACAGGTGAAAAAATCGTATGCATCAACGGAAATACCGCGCAATTTCTTGTAGGTCATCTGCCTTGCGAGGCTTTCGAGGTTGTCTATATCATTATTTGTCGCAACCATATCCGATTTCGTTGCGACAACGCCGACCCGCCGAATACGTGACGGTTTAACCAGCAGCCAACCCAGAACCCCCACCTGAACAAGTTGACGCCAGAACCCTCTATCCTGATCACAAAGTTCAAGCACCCGTTCCGCAATAGCTTGCTCATCATTATACATGGAAAAACCGCCCATAAGAATCTGGGGTATATCGAGCAGGATATACATCTGATCCGCATCCTCAAGCCAATGGACAAGCGGCGCCACAATCTTATTCCTGTATTTGCGATATCGGGCCTCAAATTTCTTTACCAGGACGCAATTTTGCAGACGCTCCTCTTCGGAAAGCGGCACAAACTGTTCCGCAGCACTCAAGCCGCAGAATCGTTCGTTGCTCCACGATTCAGGGGATCCACCCCCATCCGGCCTTTTCCCCCGGCAATCAATCAGGTAGACGGATGGAGTAATGATACGACTGTATCTCTGGCTCAGAGCTTCACCGAGAAACATTTTATATGCATAAATCAGCTCTTGTTCATCGCAGCTGCTTTCGCTGGTAGAATTAAACCCTCGCGCCAATTCAGAATAACAACGATCAGCCTGAATACTGCCTAAGACCATATCCGACCATTCACTGTAATTTCGGGAAAACATGAGAAAATCAGCCGCCCGTTCGCCGGGAAAATCCAGAAACTCCAGGCAAAGTTGTTCCGGTTTTCTCTTGCCCCGCTTGAGATCAAGTTTGAGTCGAATCTCGGAGACATCCGAGGTTTTCGCAGGCCATGCATTATTATGAACCAAAGTAGATCTGTTATATTCATAGGGAAAAGGAGAAAAATGCGAAGAACTTTTAGATATTTCACATTTCAGAATCTCAACTCCCGATCCGAGATTCAGAGCTTGAGGATCATGGTGCTGCAAATGAGCAATAAGAGAAGTAAGGAATACGGTTTTCCCCGAGGCCTGGCTCCCGACAATCGCGATGCGCAAGGAACCCCGCCTCCCCCGAATTCGATTGTAGACGGTTCCCAGTAAATTTTCCTTTATTCTCATCAGATCTTCTCCTAACGTAACTGCTTTGCCCAACTTCACTGATTTTCTAAAAAAAACGTCATTCCAGCTTTTGCCAAAATGACGTTTTTTGAATTTTTAAATTGCTTCCTCACTAACGCTCTCAGCTCCGATATTGACGCCTGACTCGGGGACTCCAGGCACAAAAAACCTCATACGAAATTGTCCCCAGAGTGGCGGCCAGCTCTTCAGCGCTGATCTCATCATCTCCTTGAGTTCCGAGAATCACCACTTCATCGCCGACTGAGACCCCTGCAATAGCGGTCACATCAACCATTGTCCAGTCCATACAGACCCGGCCGGTAATCGGAGCTCGCTGACCGCGAATCAGGACTTCACCACAACCCGAAAGAGAGCGTCTTAAACCATCGGCATAACCGATCGGCAATAAGGCAATAGTAATCTCTTCCCGAGCCGTATAGGTGCAGCCATAACTAACACTTGAGCCCGGTTTAAGAGTTTTAAGCAAAACGATTCCGCTTTTCACGCTCATCACCGGCCGTAAATCAATCTTGTCCCGCAACCCTTCATCGGGATAGGAGCCATAAAGAGCAATCCCGGCCCGGGTCTGATTACAACCGGAAAAATCATACCTGATAATGCCGGCGCTGTTAGCCAAGTGAAGCGCCAAAGGTTGCGAATCAACCTCTGCAGAGCTGGTGCAAATTGCGGCAAAAGATTGCGCCTGATTCTCGGTATAGCGCCTCTCCCAGGATTTTTCACCATCGGCTATCGCCAAGTGCGAAAGCAGACCGACCAAATTTAAGTCCGGCAACTCTTTAACTAAAGAGATAAAGGCAAGGGCTTCGCTTTCAAGCACCCCGGCCCGGCTCATACCGGTATCGATCTTTATTTGAACATCAATAGTCCGGCCTTCTTGCCGGCTAAAAGCGGAGAGACGCCGGGCGCTCTCCGACTCCCAGAGTACCGGAACAATCCCGCCCCGTGCAACCAGCGGCAGATCTTCTTCATAAAGAGCCCCCA
>JAUVDU010000069.1 GCA_030595135.1 Deltaproteobacteria bacterium
AAGTTACAAGTGAAGTCGAGGCATGGCAAACCCACAGAAACAACAAAGATGCAAAAGTCAATTGGCAGTTTTCCACAGATGACGCCAGGATCAAATTATCACGGCTTTATCCGTCAATTGAGAGTTGACACGACACTAGGCAAAAAGTAGCAAACAAGGCAATGAGTACTGGTCGTAATGAGATTTTTTTAAACATAATGGATTCCTTTTTTATTATAGCGTTAAAAGATAACCGTCACAATCACTTATGTATATTTTTTTTCATTCAGTTGTCAAGTCAAGTCTAACCTGCCTAATCATCCAAATCTCCAATCCTTCCGTTTCATGAATTTGTTACCGAAAATTAATTTTGCTAGTTCCCGAGATTACGCGGCGGTGGGGCAACTTTGAAGACCTCCTCAGGAGTCGTGAGACCGGCGACAACGGCGTTGGCGCCACTTAAACGCAAAGGACGCATCCCATCTTTGACCGACTGACGGCGCAAAGCTTCCAAGTTAATGCTTGAGGAGATAAGTTCGGAAAGTTCGGGGGTGACGAGCATGATCTCAAAAAGGGCGCTACGACCTAAGTAACCGGTGTTGCGGCATTCGGTACAGCCAACGGCGTGGTAGATGTTTTCCGGTTGCTTGATTTTCCAGGGCGTAGTCAGCAGGTACCAGTGGTGCTCGTCAATCGGCCCCGGTTTTTTGCAAAACGGGCAGAGGGTACGAACCAGGCGCTGGGCCGTCACTCCGAGCAGGGTCGCCTGAATCAGAAAATCGGAGACCCCAAGATCGAGAAGGCGGGTAACTGCGGAGGCGGAATCGTTAGTATGCAACGTTGAGAGGACGAGATGGCCGGTCAGGGAAGCCTGAACCGCGATTTCGGCAGTTTCAAGGTCACGAATCTCGCCGACCATGATAATATCAGGATCTTGGCGCAAAAGAGTGCGGACGCCACTGGCAAAAGTAACCCCGATGGCGGGTTGAACCTGCATCTGGTTGAGTTTGGGATCAACGATCTCGATCGGATCTTCGACCGTACAAACATTTAGTTCGGGCCGGGCAAGATGTTTAAGCGTAGAATAGAGGGTTGTGGTTTTTCCCGAACCAGTGGGACCAGTAACCAGAATAATACCGTGCGGGCGTTCAACCATGCCGCGCCAGGTTTTTAATTCATCATCGCTGAAACCGAGTTCCTGAAACGATTTTTTCAAAGCCTCGGGATCAAAGATACGCATCACCAGTTTCTCACCAAAAGTAGTCGGCATGGTCGAAAGCCGCAACTCAACCTCTTCACCCTGGGGGGTGACGGTTTTCAGGCGGCCATCCTGAGGACGGCGCTTTTCCGCAACATCCATGCGACCCAGAACTTTGATACGACTAGTCACCGCATTCATCACATTCTGCGGAATTTGATAGATATGATGGAGAACGCCATCAATACGAAAGCGAACATTGGCGCTCTCGCGCCGGGGTTCGAGATGGATGTCACTGGCTCGTTGGTCAAAAGCGTACTGCAACAGCCAGTCAACAATATGGACAATGTGCTGGTCACTGGCATCAAGCCGACCGGCCCGACCCAGAGTGAGCAACTGTTCAAAATCAGAGATCTGCGATGTGCTGACCCGACCATCGCTGGCCCCTTTGACCGATTCGGCCAAGGCAAAAAACTCCCGCCGGTAACGCTCTATATCGAGAGGATTAACAATCACCCGCTCAATCTTTTTCTTTAAAACTTGACTTAACTCTTTGACCCATTCGTCAACAAAAGGTTCAGCCGTCGCAATTACCACCCGGTCACCGGCCACCTTTATCGGCAAGATATTAAAGCGTTCAAGGTAGGCCAGAGGAAGATTAAGACCAGTAATGGCATGCACTTCAAGTTTTAAAGGATCGATATGTTGATAAGGCAGACCGGATTTGGCCGCCACCCAGGAGATCAGATCTTCAAGCGAAAGTACGCCGCCCGCCGTCCGTCGATCCTCAATTTTCAAGGCCCCGATCAACGCCAGAGGATGGTGCGGCAGACGACGTTTAATCTTGGCCGAGCGGCGGCAGCGTTCGACATCACCTGACCCGATAAAACCATCGCGCTGCAACTCCTGCAAAAGAAAGTCAAGCTCCAGGTGCCGACCTTGAAGACAATGTGCGGCAAAGATGGCTACGTTTTCGTTGTTCATTGGTAACTTACTCCTGAAAGTTAGTCATATTCCTTAGAGGATTGTACATACACCCAAAATGCTAAGGTCGTCAAGCAGGAGAGACCGGATAATGGGTAAAAATGCTTTGGCTTAACTGAGAGAAAATCAAAAACGGTGAAAATCCTCTTGACAAGGATTGCTCCAGCCCCTATTTTAGCAACCATGAAAATACGTTATAATGCCCCGGTCACGCTGACCCTGGCGCTCATTTGCTGTGCCGCCATGGGTGCCGATCAACTTACCAATGGTGCCACCACACAGACTTTTTTTACCGCATATCCGGGGCTGCACGGGTCTTCACCACTCCACTATATTCAGTTTTTCACCTACATTTTCGGTCATGGCAGTTTCGCCCATTTGAGTGCGAATCTCTCCCTCCTGCTGCTGATCGGCCCGATTAATGAGGAGAAATTCGGTTCCGGGCTCCTCTTTGAGATGATTCTGGTAACCGCGCTGCTCACGGCTCTGCTCAACGCGGTATTTTTTAACACCGGGCTGCTCGGAGCCAGCGGCATCGTCTTTATGCTGATTCTTTTAAGTTCTTGCTCCAATATTCGGGCTGGTGAAATCCCACTAACCCTGATCCTGGTGGCCTTCCTCTACCTCGGCAATGAGTTGTACGGATCCTTGGGAAAAGATAATATTTCCCAGTTTGCCCATCTTACCGGCGGTGTGGTGGGCGCTTTTTACGGCCTCATCAGGGGCCGCAAACGATAAAGGAGTGATGATGACGGAGTCTGCGTCCCAAGAGAAAAAGATTTTCGTTCTCGATACCAATGTTATCCTGCATGACAGTTCCTCGTTACGCCATTTTGCCGACAATGATATAATTATCCCGATTACGGTACTTGAAGAGCTCGACAATTTCAAGCGCGGCAACGAGATCATCAACTATCATGCTCGTAAGTTTGTCCGAACCCTGGACGAGCTTTGCGGTGATGCCATTTTTAACAACGGGGTCGAGATTGGCCCCGGCTTGGGCAAAATAAGTATCCGTCTGGATGAAGAGATGGCTCCCGAGATTAAAAAAAGTTTCAGTCCGCTCAAAAAAGATCACCACATACTTAATATAGCCTATATCGTCAGCCATCAGAACAAAAAGCAAAAAGTGGTTCTGGTGACCAAGGATGTCAACCTGCGCATGAAGGCTAAAGCGGTGGGCCTGCTGGCTGAAGATTACACCAGTGACCATATCAAGGATGTCAGCACCCTCTACACCGGCACCCGGATAGTCGAGGAAGTTGCCGATGAACTTATTGACCGGCTCTACTCCGAGGAGGAGAACCCGGCCCTCTCGGAGCTCTCCTTAAGTGATCCTTTAAAACCTAACGAATACATGGTGTTGCGCTCCGCCAACAAATCAGCCCTGACCACCTGTGACGACCAACAAAAATTAATCACCCGGGTCGAAAAAAGAGCCGTTTCCGGCATCATCCCGCGCAATGCCGAACAAATCTTTGCCTTGGATGCCCTACTCAATCCAAACATCTCTCTGGTGACGATCTCCGGTAAGGCCGGAACCGGCAAAACTCTGCTTGCCCTGGCCGCCGGCCTTGAACAGCGCAACCTCTATCGACAGATCTATCTGGCCCGGCCGATTGTCCCTTTAAGCAACAAGGACATCGGCTATCTGCCCGGCGATATCAGCGACAAGATATCACCCTACACACAACCCCTATTCGATAATCTCGGGGTTATTCAGTCTCACAGCCGTGAAGGCAAGAATACGCCCCACTTTCGCGAAATGCTGGAAGATGGCAAACTGGTGATCTCAGCCCTCTCCTTCATTCGCGGCCGCAGCCTGGTAAAGATCTTCTTTATTGTCGATGAGGCTCAGAACCTGACCCCGCACGAGGTCAAGACGATCGTCACCCGAGCCGGCGAAAACACCAAGATCGTCTTTACCGGCGATATCTTCCAGATCGATCACCCCTATCTTGACAGCCACTCCAACGGCTTGAGCCACATCATCGCCAAGATGCAGGGAGAAAAACTCTACGCTCATATCAACCTTGAAAAAGGAGAACGCTCGAAACTCGCAGATCTGGCCAGCAACCTGCTGTAAAGCGGTGGACAGAGGAAAACAGGTTGAAGAGATAGAAAATAAAGAGTGGCAACTATTTGTCGCACAAACCCTAAAGCGCTAGAAAAACAGGAGACAATAATGGCGGAAACGATTGATGAAATATCCCTGAACTACGAAGAAGATGGTCAGCTCATCGTCAAGGAGCTTGACAAAGAGATTCTCACCCGAGGTGCCTGGACAACCATTGTCTTTCGCTATAAACAGTGGGATAAAAAAACCGAAGATTTCGGCAAGGATCTCTATACAATTCGCCGCTATCGCAAAATGAAGGGCAACTACATGCAACAGTCAAAATTCAACATTTCTAACAGTGAACAGGCAGGCAAGATCATTGCCGCCTTACAAAAATGGATAGGAGAAAATTGATGCTGGCAATTAAGATTTTATTATTGGGTGGACTTTTTATGGCCTTTTCAATGGGAATGCCAACGGCTTCAGAAGCAGCAGCCGACAATCCCCGGGTGGTCATGGAGACCAGTATGGGAACTATGGTAATTGAACTCTACCCTGACAAGGCCCCGATTACGGTGAAAAATTTTCTCGATTATGTCGACGCCGGATTCTATGACGGCACCATTTTTCATCGCGTAATCCCGGGTTTCGTCCTTCAAGGCGGCGGTTTTGATGCCAAAATGGAAAAAAAAGAGAATCGTGCTCCGATCAAAAATGAAGCCGATAACGGCCTGCGCAACTTAAGAGCCACGCTCTCGATGGCCCGCACTCAACAGATCAATAGTGCAACCAGCCAGTTTTTCATAAATCTGAAAAACAACAGTAACCTTGACCATGGCGACCGCAGTTTCGGTTACGCTGTCTTCGCTAAAGTTGTCAAAGGGATCAGAGTCATCGACAAAGTGGCCGGTGTCAAAACCACGACCAAGGGTCACTACCAAAACGTTCCGGTCGAACCGGTTTTCATTATCTCAGCCAAGCGTGAAAAAAGTACTGAAAAACAAGAGTCGGTGAAATAATAGAAAACTGACAACAAACGTCTAAAAAAGGCTCTCTCGACAACTAATCGGGAGAGCCTTTTTAGTTTTTCTAGCGCCTCCAGAACATCGGGGTAAAGAGAACCAGAACGGTATAGAGCTCAAGACGGCCGGCCAGCATGGCAAAACTTAAGACCCATTTGACCATATCTGGAAAATGGGCATAGTTATCGGTCGGCCCAATAATTCCGAAACCGGGACCGATATTGCCGACAGTTGCCAAAGCTGTCGAAAGAGCACTTAAGAGATCAACCCCGGCCAAGGTGACAACAAAGGTGACCAGCAACAGGATTGTAATATAAAGAAAGAAGAATCCGGAGATCGCATAAACAATATTCTTACGCACCACCTGACCTGATAAACGCAAAGGGAAAATTGCTTTGGGGTGGATCAGATATTTCATCTCATTAATCGCCTGCTTAAACAGGGTAACGATCCGAATCACTTTAATCCCGCCACCGGTCGAACCTGAACAACCACCAACAAACATCAACAGAAACAGTACTGCTTGAACCATATAGGGCCACTGCTCATAGTCAGCAGTGGCATAACCGGTGGTCGTTAAGATTGAGGCAACCTGAAAAGCGGCATAGCGCAGGGCCTCGGCAAAACTGGAATAGACTTCAAGCTGAAGCTTATAAGCAATTATCAAGGTCGCAACCGCAAAAATCAGAAGATAAGCTTTAAGTTCAGTATTTTTAAAAAGAGTTTTAACATTACCAGTCAAAAGTCGAAAATGGAGAACAAAGTTCATCCCGGCCGCAACCATAAAAAAGGTGATCACCCAATCAATATAGGCTGAGTTAAAATAAGCCACACTGGTATTCTTGCTTGAAAAGCCGCCAGTCGCAACAGTTCCGAAGGTATGGGTCAAAGCATCGAGAAAACCCATACCACCACCCATCAAGAGCAAGGTTTCGATAACCGTCATACCGAGATAAATATACCAAAGATACTTGGCCGTCTCGGCAATGCGTGGCGTAATTTTATCAACCGTCGGCCCCGGAGCCTCGGCCTTAACCAGTTGCAAACCACCAACCCCCAACAGCGGCAAAATTGCAACTGTCAAAACCACAATCCCCATCCCGCCCAACCAATGCGTTAGCGAGCGCCAGTAAAGAATAGACCGGGGCAAGCTTTGAATTTCAGTTAGAATAGAGGCCCCGGTTGTCGTAAAACCAGAAATAGTCTCAAAATAGGCATCGCAAAATGAAGGAATTGTCCCGGAGAGATAAAAAGGCAGAGCCCCAAGCAGAGCAACCACCCCCCAACCCCCGACAACAAAGAGAAAACCATCTTTAAATGAAGGTTGGCCACGACTGGATTTGCGGGTTACAACAAGAAAACTGCCGGCGATCAACAACGTCACCGCAATCGGCTGAAGAAAAGCCCACGCCACGGAAAACTCGCGAAAATTGAGAGCCACCGCAATTGCCGTCAACATAAAGACGCAGACAATCAATAGGAGATAAGATATAATTCGTAAAACAATTTTAGGATGCATGGCTGCTGCTAACGCATAAAAAGCTCTTCTAATGAATCAACCTGTTCGGCTTTGGCAAAGGTAACCACATTATCACCCGCCTGAATAACAAATTCGCCGTTGGGAACAAAATTTTTACTCTTTGAACCATCCGGTCGATTAATGGCAACAACCAGAGAACCGGTCGGCAACTGCAGCTCTTTAACCATTTTCCCAGCCATTTTACTAGCAGAGTTAATGGTAAATTCAATCGCCTCGGCTTTGCCTTCAAAGATCGAGTGAACCCGTTTAATATTGCCGCGCCGTACATATTTGAGAATAGCGCTGACGGAACTCGCTTTCGGACTGACAGTCGCATCAATACCGAGTTTATCAGCCATATTTAGATAATTTGACTTATTGACTACCGGTACAACCCGCTTAACGCCAAGACTTTTGGCATAGATAGCGGTCAACATGTTGAGGGCTTCGTCGTGAGTTGTGATCACAATCAGATCGGAGGCGTGCAGTTGTTCATCCTCAAAAAGCTTCTCATCAGAAATATCCTCGTTAATCACCAAGGC
>JAUVDU010000386.1 GCA_030595135.1 Deltaproteobacteria bacterium
TTTTACTGCTTGATGAGCCCTCTCTGGGTTTGGCTCCCTTAATGGTGGAGAAAATTTTTTCAATCATAGAACGGATTGCCGGGGAGGGGATTACTATTCTCCTGGTCGAACAGAATGCCCACGCCGCCTTGACCCTGGCCGATTACGGTTATGTGATGGAGACCGGTAAAATCATTCTCGAGGCTCCGGCTAACGAGTTATTATCTGATGAACGGGTCAAAGAGGCCTATTTAGGAGAATGAAATGACAAAACAAATTGTTTGGCGAGTCGAAAAATCATGGTCGGCGAAAGAGCCGGGTCTGCGGGCTTTTTTGCTCTCCAAAGAGCGGGAATTCTTTACTCTTTATCAGGAACTGGAAGAAAAACTAAAGGTTTTCAAAGAACGCAAACTCGAAAAATCTCTACTTTTGAGTGCCCCGGAGCTGACTATCGCCGACTACTTTGTGCCGCTTAATCAGTTCAAACATCTTAATATCTGGGAAGCGGTAAAATGCGCGGCTCAGCTGGCCTATAAAGAGGCTGTGGCGCTTAAGATCTCGCCTGTAGTGTTGATTCTTGACGCTCCGGATGCGAGTGGTTTTCATAAGAAAGCGTTGGAAGGAGTTATTCTTGGCGCTTACGCTTATGAGCAGTTTAAGGGCAAAGTTCCGAGCAAAGATAAAGATAAGGATGAAGATAAAGAGGATTTTTGTCCGGAGGTCGTCTTTGTCGTCGGTGGTCTCGACCTGCCGCTTATTAATGATGAACTGAAGCGGTTGGAGACGGTCTGTAAAACAGTAAATCGGGTGCGTGATTTGGTCAACCATCCGCCTTCATATCTGGGGCCGGAAGAGTTTGTCGATGAGGCTGTAAAAAGTGCCGGTCGTTGTGCTTTGCAAATTGATCTCTGGGATGAAAACCGGCTTCAAAAAGAGGGTTATAACGGTCTTCTGGCGGTTGGTCGTGGCAGTTGTAAACCGCCGAGGATGGTTACGCTGACCTATGAACCCAAATCTTCAAAATCAGCCAAAGCGGACAAAATTCCGCATATTGTCTTGGTTGGTAAAGGGATTACATTTGATTCCGGCGGTCTTTCGCTTAAACCGGGCGCTTCGATGGTCGATATGAAATCCGATATGGCCGGGGCCGCAGCCGTGCTTGGAGCGCTGGAGATTATTGGTCAACTTGGGGCTAAAGTCAAGGTCACGGGAATTTTGGCGCTGGCCGAAAATATGCCGAGCGGCGAAGCCCAGGCGCCGGGCGATATCATTGTTATGAAGAACGGAAAATCGGTGGAGGTCAAAAATACTGATGCCGAGGGCCGTCTTATTCTTGCCGATGCTTTGCAGTTGGGGGCTTCCCTTAAACCTGATTATATGGTCGATGCCGCAACTCTGACCGGTGCTTGCCGGGTTGCTCTGGGCATTCAGGTCGCTGCTGTTTTAGGCCGTGATCGTGATTTGCTCACCCGTCTCATAGAGTCCGGTGAGGAGAGCGGCGAGATTCTCTGGGAGCTGCCCTTTGAAAAGGCCTACCTTGAGGATATGAAGTCCGATTTTGCCGACATCTCCAATATCGGTAACAGCGCTTATGGCGGAACCATTACCGCAGCCCTTTTTCTCGGTGAATTTGTTCCCGAGGAGATCCCCTGGGCTCATCTCGATATCGCCGGCCCCGCTTATCCCGGGAAAAAATGGAAATATTTCGCCCCCGGTGCCACCGGTTTCGGAGCCCGGGTTTTAGCCGGTTTGGTGAAAAACCTGTAATAATGACGAAGCCCCTGGTCAGTGCTATCATTCCGACGTTCAATCGAGCCCAACCGCTGATCCGGGCGGTGGCCTCGGTTTTGGCCCAGAGCTGGTCGAATCTTGAAATCATTGTGGTTGATGATGGCTCGACCGATAATAGTGCCGAACTCTTGCATAAACGATTCGGGTCGCGCATCCGGATTTTGCAATTGCCCCGTAATCGTGGGGTTAGCTATGCCCGTAACCGGGGTTTCGAACTGAGTCGGGGATCGTTTGTTGCTTTTCTTGACTCTGACGATCTCTGGCAGCCGCTAAAAACCGAACGCCAGCTTGCCTTTATGCAGGCCCAAGCCGATATCCTGATCTCCCAGACTGATGAAATCTGGATTCGTAACGGCAAACGGGTTAACCCCTGTAAACACCATCAAAAACCTTCCGGTTCTATTTTTGCCGAGTGCCTGCCGCTCTGCGTCGTCAGTCCTTCAGCCGTGATGATGCGGCGCCGTTTTTTTGCTCAAATCGGTTACTTTGATGAAACTCTTCCGGCCTGTGAGGATTACGACCTCTGGCTTCGAACCGCCTGCCGTTATCCCATTCCCCTGCTGGCCCAAAAACTGGTTACCAAATACGGCGGTCACGACGACCAGCTTTCACGCACCATCCCGGCTCTTGATCGCTACCGGATTCGCTCATTAATAAAAATTATCAGCAGTGGTATCCTGACTTTTCCACAAAAAACCTCGGCCCTTGCCACCCTTAAACCTAAAAGTAAAATCTATCTCAAAGGCTGCCGCAAACGCGGCCGCATCGGTGAAGCTGTTGCGTTAGAGCGATTGATTGAAAAGCTCACCTCCTAGGTAAATATTTAATGGCCTCACTGTTTGCTCTGGTTGATTGTAATAATTTTTACGTCTCTTGTGAGCGGGTGTTTAATCCTAAGCTTGTGGGCAAACC
>JAUVDU010000046.1 GCA_030595135.1 Deltaproteobacteria bacterium
AGCACAGATATTGATGACCGTGTAAAAAATTGCCGATGTACCGGAAGCCAGAGCCAGGGATGCCGCACCACCCTCTAACGCCGCCAGGCGTTCTTCCAGGACATTTTGGGTCGGGTTCATTATCCTTGAATAGATATTACCCGGCTCTTGCAAAGCAAAAAGGGCGGCAGCGTGTTCCGTATTCTTGAAAACATAAGAGCTGGTGCGGTGCAGCGGTGTTGCCCGCGCCCCGGTTTCATCAATAACGGCACCGGCATGGAGGGCCAGGGTTTCAAATCGGGGAACTGATGTATTCATAATCACTTTCTCCAGCAAAAAAACTTCGGCTTTAGTCAACTTCTTCAGAAGAAAAAATCCAGCTTGAAAGATAACGCTCACCGCTATCGGGAAAGATAACGACAATCATCTTGCCTCGATTTTCCGGGCGCCGTCCGATACGCAAAGCGGCTAAAGCGGCGGCCCCTGAAGAGATGCCGACTAAAACCCCTTCGTTTCTGGCCAGTTGCCTGGTCATGGCCGCGGCATCTTCAGAAGAGACTTTGACAATTTCATCAATAATCTCCCGGTTTAAAACCTCAGGGATAAATCCGGCACCAATACCCTGAATCCGGTGCGGCCCCGGAGGATTGCCGGAAAGAACCGCAGATTCCACCGGTTCAACGCCAACGATCTGCATTTCAGCCTTATTTTTTCGGAGAATCTCGCCGCAACCGGTAATCGTACCGCCGGTACCGATACCAGCCACCAGAATATCGACCCGGCCGCCGGTATCCTCCCATATTTCAAGAGCCGTCGTCCGCCGGTGGATCTCGGGATTGGCTTTATTGGCAAACTGTTGCGGCATAACGCTACCTGGGTTTTGCCGATGAATTTTTTCGGCTTCGCTAATCGCCCCATTCATACCATCGGCACCGGGGGTCAGCACGACGACAGCTCCCAGGGTTCGCAGCAGATCCCGTCGCTCAATACTCATAGTATCAGGCATTGTCAGAATCAGACGATAGCCACGACTGGCCGCCACGAAAGCCAGGCCGATGCCGGTGTTGCCACTGGTGGGCTCGATGATCAGTCCTCCCGCAGTCAAATTTCCGGATTGCTCCGCGGCATCAATCATAGCCACGGCAATCCGATCTTTAACACTGGACAAGGGGTTAAAATATTCCATTTTAGCAACAATTTCAGCCCCGCTTTCTTGAGACAACGAGGCAATGCGCAACAGCGGTGTATTGCCAATCAGATCTGTTAGGTTATTGGCTATCTTCATGGTTGTCTCCTTTTATTGTAACTATTTATTATTAACAATTGATCTGTTTTCGCGATTGAGCAACTCCTGAATAGTTGTCTTCTGCAAAACTTGTTCATTGGCAATTTTCAACTCCTGCCAAACGGTACGGGTAACACAATCGTCAAACCGCCTACACGACAAAGAATCGGTCAGACAGGAAACCGGAACCAAAGATCCTTCCAAAGCCCTGAAAACATCAAACAGGTTGATTTCATCCGGGGAGCGGGTAAGGACATAGCCGCCATGTGCCCCTCTAATACTATCAACAATATTATTCTTTTTCAACATCAAGAGAATATTTTCCAGATACGAGAGAGAAATAGCCTGGTTATGGGCGATATCCTTCCTTTTAACCGGCAGTCCTCCATAATGACGTGCGATCTCCAACAGAGCTCGAATGCCATAACGGCAATTGGTAGACAATTTCATCGACCACCTCATATAAGTTATTGTTTATAGTTTTAGTAAACATATAGAATCTGAGCGTTCGTGTCAACTATTTTTATTTACACGTTCCGTTCCGGGAACTCCGACTTTGAAACTACAAATCGCTTTTGGACACTTTAAAATCAAGGGGTCGTAAAATTGCCTGATGAACCAGAAGATTTTGCCGAACTCGCGTTACTTCCATAATTTCCCCAATCGACACTTCTGGATTTATCGAAATTTTCAATTGGTTTGTTGCCGCGACTTCATGTTATAGAGATGCTACACCGAAATTCCGGGGACACAATCCTAATTTCCTTCGGAGAATCAGGTTATGTCCCCGGAATTTACTGAAATTTATCGATATACAATACTTTTCCACTTACGCTGAATAGTTACAACATTTTCAGTTCCGGTTCATCCGAGTTAAGAAATGATTAAACGATGAAAAAATTTCTCAAACCGCTACTTTTTCTGGTGTTTGCCGGCGGGTTGATACTCTTGTCCCGGCATTTCAACCTTGCGGCCCTGCTTAATGAGGAAGCTTTGCACGCGCTTTTAGATAAGGCCGGAGTCTGGGCTCCCTTTTTCTTTGTCCTCTTTTATGCTCTGGCACCGGTTCTCTTCCTCCCGGGGTTGCCCATCACCCTAGCCGCAGGTCTTCTTTTCGGACCGGTCTGGGGGGTCGTCTACGCAATTATCGGAGCCACCATCGGAGCGACTTTGTCCTTTTTACTGGCCCGCTATTTTCTCCGCGATTGGGTCAAGGCAAAGCTTGCCGGCACCCGTTTTGCCACCCTTTATGAGACCTCGGCCGCTCAGGGCTGGAAACTGGTAGCCTTTACCCGCTTGGTTCCTCTGTTTCCTTTCAACCTGCTTAACTATGCTTTCGGCATCACTGCGATCGGACTGCCGGTCTATATAATCGTCTCTTTTTTTTGCATGCTGCCCGCCTGTATCGCCTATGTGGTTTTTGGCAGTTCTCTGTTTGATCTGCTTCAGGGACAGATATCACCGGCATTTCTTATCGGGGTATTTTTGATAATCGGGTTGAATGTGGGAGTCCTAATCTACAAGAAAAAACGGTCAAAACCTTAATTTTTTTGGTAACTATTCAGCTAACCCGCAAATTCATCAATATACGGAACCTCTCTACTTACGCTAAATAGTTATTTTTTTGTAAATATTCGGAAGCGCTAATAATTTGACCGGGAATAGGTATGATTTCATGAAAACAATTTTCGTGAATCCCAAGATGAGTGAGAGCTTGGTTTTGATTATCTTCAATCTGGCCGGACACGATTTACAACTGTCAAAGATGAGTTTAAGGAGAGCGGTTTCCAGAAAATGAAGGGCACAAAAAAGGCGTCCATAAAATTGGACGCCTCGATATAAAGTCTTTTGATCTAGCAAGTTAAAAGAGATACCTAAAGTTGTATATCATCAATATTCCGGCGTCAATTTGTCAAGCTCGGCCAAAGAAAAAACCGGACCATCCAGACAAACATACTTACTGCCGACATTGCAGCGGCCGCATTTGCCGATTCCGCATTTCATTCTCATCTCCAAAGAGGTGTAGATATTATCTTTCGAGAAGCCGAGATCGAAAAAGACCGGCAGCGTAAACCGAATCATGATCGGCGGGCCACAGATAAGCGTGACCGCATTATCTGAAGAAGGTGCGACATCCTGGCAGACGGTCGGGACAAAACCTTCGAGTCCCGTCCAGTTCTCATCACCTTTGTCTACGGTAACATGCATATCGATATCATCACGTTCCTGCCAGAGAGCCAATTCATCACGATAGAGTAAAAGGCCGGGATTCCGGGCTCCGTAAACAGCGGTAATCTTGCCGAAATCGGCCCGATGCCGATCATCGAGCATATATTTGATTAATGATCTGATTGTCGTAAAGG
This sequence comes from Deltaproteobacteria bacterium, assembly GCA_030595135.1. Classification (GTDB taxonomy): domain Bacteria; phylum Desulfobacterota; class Anaeroferrophillalia; order Anaeroferrophillales; family Tharpellaceae; genus Tharpella. The sequence goes on from JAUVDU010000046.1 coordinate 3,628, forward strand.
CAAAACCACCACCAACCAACACAATATCTTTACCTTTAAGGTATTCAAGCGGCCAGGAGTTGCCTAAAGGGCCGCGCAGGCCCATCAATGCCCCCTCTTCAAAATCGTGTAAAGCAGTGGTCACGACGCCTGCTTTCTGAACCGTAAATTCAACATAGTCGGGATCAGTTGGCGATGACGCGATACCGATCGGCGACTCTCCCTTACCAAATATGGAAAGTTCGGCAAACTGGCCCGGCAGATAGGCAAAGGCGTCCTTATCCTCCTGGTTCAGAAAAGTCAGACGAAAAGTTTTGATATCCTTGGTCTCGACCTCGGTAATAATTTTTTCAACTTTAACCGGAGCGGGAATATAGGGGTTTTTCTGCATAACCGTTAAACTCTCTGAAAATTAATTTAATTGGGCAATATCGTTAACAATTTTTCTAATATCAGTATTCACCGGACAGCTCATCACACAACGTCCGCAACCGACACATGAGATGGCATCATAATTGTCAACAAAGTATTTAAACTTATGCATCAGCCGTTGCCGCCAGCGCTGCTTCTGGCCTGGTCTCGGATTATGGCCTGAAGTTTCCAGGGAATAGATGGAATACATGCAGGAATCCCAAGCCCGCAGACGAATGCCGTCATCACCTTGGGCCTCATCACGAATATCGAAACAGTGGCAGGTGGGACAGAGGTAGGTGCAGGTACCACAGGCGAGACAGCCTTGATGAATGCTATCCCAGAACGGGTGCTCAAAATTGTTATCAAGCCAGGTTTTGATTTCGGTAGCCGGAATATGTGACTTGATTGCCGCTACAGCTTCGTCGGACAACTCTTTTTTACGGCTCAAAGCCTGATCATCGGCAGCTTTTAAATCACCAAAAAGCTTAACCAGCTTCTCGCCTTTGGGGCTTAAGAATTCCACCAGATAATCATCATCAAGTTCTGAAATCAGGATATCGGCACCGTCAGCTTGAGCCGGATGGCCGCCGACCGACGTACAAAAACAGGTCGAATATGGGGGCTGGCGACAGGCCAGGGCGATGATTGTGGTTCTCTCTCGCTTATCAACATAGTAAGGATCGCTATACTTCTTCTGGTCAAAAACCATATCGAGAAGTTTGAAACTGCGAACATCACAGGGCCGAACGCCGAAAAGAACCATCTCGCCATTAGTTTCGGATTCTTCAACAAGCTCACTGCCGCGAGCCGTCTTCGTATAATGCATCAAGGTTTCAGTTTGCGGAAAAAAGAGATTTTTCGGAGCATTAACCGTATTGGCATAATCCAAAAACGGGCTCTCCCCTTTCTTTAAAAACTTGAAATGAACCTTGCTGCCCTCTTTGATCGGGGCATAAACCGGTTTTTGTCCGGCAATTTTCTTGACGATTTCGCCTAACGCCGCCTTTTTTATCAGTTTTGCTTCCATAATTGATGCCTTAGCTTAAAGTAATTTCAGTGACTTGATAAGAGGTAAAGGATCAATATTATGCAGGCCGAGCCAGTTTTCAGGCCCTTCAAGACCCATGGCCAAAGCTATTAACTCAGTGAAATAGAAGGTCGGTAACTGCACGTCTTCATGAGCCCGCATATCGAGATTAGCCATACATAACGGACAGGCCGTAACCAGGCAGTTGGCTCCGGCTTCCCGAGCCATGCGCATGAGTCGATCAACCATATTTTCTACCAGTTCGGTTTTACTGATGGTCAGACTTCCCCCGCAACAGTCAGTTTTAAAAGACCAATTGCGACTTTCAGCACCCAGAGACGTCAACATCTCATCAAGCATAATCGGATTTTCCGTATCATCAAAACCGCAAATTTCCGGGGGCCGCAACCAGAGGCAGCCATAGTATGATACAGGTTTAAGCCCTTTAAGCTTTTTGACGACTTTTTCTTCCAGGGATTCGAGTCCGACATCCTGGTGAAAAATATCGATCGGACTCCGAATAACGGCGCTGCCGCTATAATCATCGTCTAGACTTTTTGAAATATTATTTTTAAGATCACTATCTTGAGCGAGGCTATGTTGAGCACTTTTAAAGCGGTTGTAGCAAGCGGCACAAGGGATCATAACATCAAGTCCTCGTTTTTCAGCAATCGCCAGATTGCGAGCCGGCAAAGCCACGGAGAGCTCAAAATTAGTGCTGTGGGCCGAAGTCGCTCCGCAACAGGACCAATCGTCCAATTCATGCAGTTTTAAACCCAAAGCCCGGCTGACAACCTCGACCGACTCGCCATACTCCTTACCTGTGGAGTGCAGCGAACATCCGGGATAATATGAATAATCCAAAGAAAAATCCTCCTTTGTACGAAAACCGCCAATTTCCTCGATTGCTGCGTTAGGCTCAAATTTTAATCCTCGGAATACTTGTTGTATACCTGCGGTTAAAATCTTTGCCTGCCTTGCACTCAAGAAAATTGTCTGGTTTTCAATCAGCCAATTTCTATGATTTAGCCGTAGAGCTAAAAATCCTGCGAATCGCTTTCCGGTTTTTGGTACGCGGGGAAAAGAGAGAGAGTTTCCCTTTCAAGAACATTTTAAACCCAACTCCCACATCTTTTAAATAGGTACCGGTTTTCAATTTATAAGTAGCGATCATTATCGGTTCATTAACACGCCCGCCTCGTTTTACGGTGCCGAGAAAAGATTCGTGAAATTGAATTACTTCCCGATCATGCGGAACCACCCCGGCGTCCAGACTCATCACTCTTAAAATATCTATCATCCGCGGAATATCAACGGCATTGGGACAACGCGTAACACAGGTTTCACAGGATGCGCACAACCAGATGGCTGAGCTCCGCAAAAGCAGATCCCGCTGCCCCATCTGAACCATGCGGATGATCTCGTTCGGTTTGAAATCCATGGCCGCTGCCATGGGACAACCGGAACTGCATTTTTGACAATGATAACAATTCTGCAGATCTACGCCATTAATCTGTTTATTGACATCTTCCAGAAAACTTCCCATAACAATTCATCCCTATTAAACTTATTCAGGCTCGAAGATAAAAGCTTCTTCATCATTTTCACGAAAAGTCGAGAGCGGAGCCTCTTTATCAAGTTCGGCCCCGGCCCGGTGTCCGTAAAGATCGAGGTCGTCTTTATCAAGTTTTTTGAGGAATTTTCTCAAATCAACCCCTTCGGCGCAGACTTCGACGCATGAGCCGCAATCAACACAGCGACCAGCCATGTGAAACATCCGCATGATCTGGAAAACCTGATTGTCCGAAGGGTTGACTCCGGCCCCAACCCACTCGGGTTGACTCTGGTCAACGAAACAGACCTTACAATAACATGAAGGGCAGATATTGCGACAGGCATAGCAACGCATACATTTGTTCATCTCTGCCGAAAAATAAGCCCAGCGTTCGGCTTCCGGAAGAGCCGCAAAATCATCGACTACGGCAAACTCATCATCACTTTCATAGGCCGGGATCGCCTCCCCCGCCATAAAATCATGGATAACCGGATTGCAGAAGCGACACTCAAGGCAATTATCAGCTGTAACTTCAATTAAAGAGAGCTCAGTTTTACCTTTGCTGGTTTCAACTTTTACCGCATCACCATCAATCGAACCAGCAATAACCTCAAGACCATCTACTCCGGCTTCAAGTTTATTCTTGTCGATATAACCTTGGCAGGGGATCCCGATAATAACCACATCTTCGCGGTTATACTGTTTCTCCTGCAAATGGATGACCAGGGAGCGACTGGTACAGCCCCGAGCCACAACAGCCACAACCTTATCTGTTTTGTCTTCCGGTTTGACCCTTTTCTGAGACTCCCGGTGCTGACTTAAAGCAGAATGAACATAGATCGCTAAATTCTGTTTACAACAGGGGTTCCAGACAAGTCTATCGATTTCATCGCTTGAGGTGATAAAACACGGTGCAGTCTGCAGGGGCAGGGTTCCCGTCTCATAGCCGATAACAACATCTACTTTTTTTTCATCAAGCAGACGTTTAGCCTCTTCCCTGATTTTCTCTTCTATAGGATTCACTTTAAATATTTCCTTGAAGTTGTCGTAATTAAACGCAATCGAGTTCTTTGATAAGCTTGGTCGCCGGACCAAGAGCCCGGACTTTTTCGGTTACTTCAGTAATCACCCGGGCAAACTTCTCCCCTTCCGAGGCGGAGACCCAGGTAAAGATAGCACGGTCTTTTTCGATGCCGATATAGTTCAAAAAATTTTGTAAAAAAGCGAACTTTCTCCGGGCCGCAAGGTTGCCGCTGATATAGTGACATTCGCCCGGATGACAACCCGAAACCAAAACCCCGTCGACTCCATGCTGCAAAGCTTTAACTACGTAAAAAGGGTTTATCCTGCCGGAACAGGGTAAGCGTATCAGGCTCACGTTGGGCGGGTATTGCAAGCGGCTGATTCCAGCCAGATCGGCTCCAGCATACGTACACCAGTTGCAAACCAGAGCAACAATTCGAGGTTCCCATTTTTCCGTTTTAGTTTCTGTGGTCATATTATCTCTCTTTTCAGAAGGCCATTATTTGAGCCAACACTTGTTCATTACTAAAACCGTTTAAATCAACGGCATTCATGCGGCATGATGCGGTACAGACTCCGCACCCTTTACAAAGAACGGCATTAACATTCGCCTGACCCGCATCCATATCTACTTCAATTGCACCGAACGGGCAGTTTTCTTCACATAAACCACAGGCCATACAGCGTTCTGCAGTAACAAAGGCAGTTTTACCCTCGGCTTCGATAAAATCTTTGGTCAAAACCGTTGTTGCCCGCGATACTGCGGCATAGGCCTGGACGACCGCTTCATCACTGAATTTTGGTGAGTGGGCCATACCACAGAAATAGACACCGTCGGTAGCAAAATCTACGGGCCGCAATTTAACATGAGCCTCAAGGAAAAAACCGTCATGATTAACCGGAATTTTCAATAATCGACTGATATCATCATTGTCAGGATTAGCAATACTGCCAACACTTAAAGCCAGAATGTCAGCATCAAGCACCAGGTTCTGATTAAGTATCGGGTCAAAAATCTTAACTTTCAGGCCGCTCTTGGTTTTATCGACCAGCGGCGGCAATTCGGGCTCGTAACGGATGAAGTTGACATTGGCCTGGCGCGCCTGTTTATAGTAATCTTCTTTAAAACCGTAGGTTCTAATATCCCGATAGAGGATTGTCACTTCGGTTTTCGGATCCAGCTCTTTAAGTTTCAGAGCATTCTTGATCGCTTCGCTGCAACAGTAACGACTGCAATAGGGCCGTTCTGCATTGCGCGAACCGACGCACTGGATCATCACCACATGTTTGCCGCCAGTAACCTGAGGCTTACCTTTTTGCTCACCTTCAACTATAAGTTGTTCTAACTCCCTCTGTGTAATA
>JAUVDU010000246.1 GCA_030595135.1 Deltaproteobacteria bacterium
TTATATTTCAGATAAGCATCAAACTCGATCCCGATTTCATCTTCTTTCTGTTTCTTACCGTCGTTATCTACGTACTCGATATCTTCAGCCGTCAGCATATAAAGAGCGGCAACACCAACCGAAAGCTTCTTGCTGGCTTTGTAATCGAAGGCCAATTTGTTGAAGATCATACCTTTGTCGAGCATATAGGGTTTCTCGGTATAGTAATCATCATCAACGTAGCCACCTTCCATGATAGCGATACTGTCAGCGCGGTCGAGATCAACGGCCATGAAAGCGTCGAAATCTTTATCGCTGCCATCATCATCACCGGAAGCATACCAGAAGGTGTAGGTGAATTTCATTTTGTCAATCTTCATACCAACGTCGAAATGGGCAAAATAGGCACTGACATCGAAATCTGCGTTAGTTCTGCCCGAGCCATTGTTGTAATCCCAACCATTGTACTCCTCAGAGAAATTGGCACCGTCGATGCTGCCGCCCTGATACATCAGATCCCAGTTGACAAAGAAATCACCAAATGTGGCTTTACCGTCGGTTCCAAAAACCCAAAGATCAAGTTCGGTATTGTTTGCTAACTTTTTGACTTCATAATGCTGCGAGGTGATAGTCATGTAATCGAGAGGATCACTGTAGTCCGGATCACCAGTCATATAAAGCCCGAAAACCCCAGCTTTAACGCCATCGACCGGCTTGAAGTTAACCCGGGCATAGAAAGCATCAAGATCTTCCATATCATCATCATCATCTTTTACCGGATCCCGATAAGGACGCAGCCAAGCAAAATTCAAGTTAACCGGACCAGCTGCAATATCAGAGGTCACACCCATGATAGTTTCAGACCAGAGGTAACCGTTGACTTTAAAAGGCTGCAGACCCATGCGGACGCGAGCTTTATCGCAGGCCCAAGGCAGCTGAAAGTCAGTATAGAGCCAGCGGGTCTCAACATTGATGGCATCACCGGAGTAGCTGCCGCCAACACTTTTGCCCATAGAACCAGGTTTACCATACTCTAACCCACCAATTTCGAAAGCCCAGATACCTTTGACTTTACCGTCATTGGTTGTCGCATCAAACCACATCCGGTACTTGGCTTCACCCCAGGTCTCGGAAGAGCTACCATCGTGTAAATAAGCTTTTTCACTGGCGAGCCAGTCGTTGTGATTGGTGTAAACCATAAAACGGTTGTTAAAATCGCCCTTGATCTTAACATCAGCAGCAAATGCCGGGATGGCGATTGCCATCATCATCAACACTGCCAGAACTAAACCTACTCTCCTAACCATTTTTTCCTCCTGTCAAAAATTAAACTTCAGATATGTGAAAAACAAGTAAATTAAAATATATTAATATTAAGAGGTGATAAAGTTACCTCATCTCTTATAATTATGCCCATCATACCATTGAGCACATTAGTGTCATCCTATTAACAAATTTTAATTTACATTGCAAGGGAAAAATTAAATAATCTGCATTAAACTATTCTCAGTATCCCCTCGTATAAATAATCACGAGTATCATTGTAAATATCTGCCATTTTTTTCAACCTGACTTGAAAGTAATGAAGATAATAAATAGACGGAACCAGGCTACGCCTTAATAAAAGAACACAACCTGGTTCCACCGGGAGGGGTAAAAAAAACGGGATGGCTAAGTAAAAATTTCGATGGACGCCCCGCAGGAAGTGCCCTTGGGGTGCGACGCCACCACTAATAACCTTTGAGTTGATCGATATATTCCGGCAAAAAGAGTGAAATCTGCGGGATGTAAGTGATCAAGACCAGGAAAACCAGGAGGATCATCAACCACGGCAGAGCCGCTTTGATAACCCAGGTTATATTATGCCCGGTTATCCCGGAGGTGACAAAGAGATTGAGACCGACCGGTGGTGTAATCATGCCGATTTCCATATTAACCACCATGATAACCCCTAAATGAATCGGATCAATTCCCATTTTAAGCGCAATCGGGAAAAGTATGGGGGCCATAATCAGAATAATCGCCGAAGGCTCCATAAAGTTTCCGGCCATCAGCAAAAGAACATTGACGACAATCAGAAAACCCCAAGTCGGCAGTCCCCAACTCACAATCATGGCGGCAAGGTGATGCGGTATCCGCTCAGACGTTAGAACATGAGCAAAAAGCATCGCGTTGCCGATGATGAAAAGCAGCATAATAGAGACTTTGGAGGCGTCCATCATTACTCTGCGCACATCTGAATGGGTAACCGAGCCCGGCAAGGCCAGCAACGTCACGCGCAGATTACGGATGATTGCACTCCCCCATGACTCACCTTCCTCCATCCAGGCCACACCTTTCAAGGGGCCCATATCACGATAGACAAAAATCGCGATCAAAAAAGCGTAAACCGCTGAAACCGCTGCCGCTTCAGTCGGGCTGGCGATGCCGCCATAGATCGAACCCAAGACGATAACAATCAGCATCAAACCCCACCCCGCATCAAAGCCGGAACGTAAGAGGCCGCCAAACCCGACCCAGGGCTGAGCCGGAAGGTTTTTAACCCGGGCCACAATATAGATGACGATCATCAACATCGTCCCCATCATCAGACCGGGCAAAAAACCGGCCATAAAGAGACGAGCCGCCGAGACCTCGGTCGCGGCCGCATAAACCAACATCACAATCGAAGGTGGAATCAGGATACCCAGAGTCCCCGCATTGGTAATAACACCGGCCGCCATCTTTTCCGGGTATCCGGCTTTAACCATCCCGGCGATAACAATCGAACCGACGGCGGCTACCGTAGCCGGTGAAGAGCCCGAGACCGCCGCAAAAATCATACAGGCGAGAACCGAAGCCATCGCCAGGCCGCCTCGAATCCAGCCGATACAGTCGATGGCAAAATTAATAATCCGATTAGCCACCCCTCCGGTTGAAAGAAAGGCCGAAGAGAGAATAAAAAAGGGAATCGCCAGTAACGTATAATGTTCAGACTGTGATTCAAACAGTTTCAGGGCCATTGAAGCGACTGAAGTGTCGGAAAAGAATATAATTGTCGTCACACTGGAAAGCCCTAAGGCAAAAGCGATCGGCATTCCGGTCAAGAGAAACAGTAACAATAAAATAAAAAGGGCAGCAGTAGTCATGCCGTATCTCCTCCTCTAGCTCTGGCTCTAGCTTTAGCACTTGCATCAGCGGCCTCTTGCACCTCCTGAGCTATATGCATACTTTCTTTAGCCTCATCCGTCAGTTTAAAGCCATCGGCTCTACCGGTATAGATCTCCCACAGAAGCTCAAGCAGGCGCCAAGCCAGCAAAAGCATCCCGAGAAGCAAGATACTGTGCCCCAGCCATTTTGGAATCGGCATATCCTCCAACTCAATTCCGATCATATGCATCTTGCTGAGATAGACCCAGGCCCCCTTCGTAAAAATACCGCAATAGATCAAACAGCAGATCACGGCAAAACCACTGACAATCCGCTGCCACTTGTGCGGCAGGATTTTGACCAGAGCATCAACCCCGATATGAGAACCAACTTTAACCCCGTAGGAGGCACCAAAGAGAACCATCCAAGCCGAGAGATGCAGCGTCAGCTCCTGGGACCACATAAGACCGATTCCAAAACCAAAACGCAAGACCACCTCAACAAATACCAAAAGGGTCATGGAAGCTAAAAGAAGAGATATAATTGTCTCTTCCAAGTTATTGACAATCCGGCTAAAAATAAAAAAACCTCAACTCGGGCAAAGCCTAAGGGAAAAGCCTTGGGAAAAAGCAAAAAAATCGCGGGCCTCTCCTTAAACTGAGGCCCGCGAAGCAAATCAAAGGTAACTATCTACTCTATTTATTGGCAGCGATAGCTGC
>JAUVDU010000299.1 GCA_030595135.1 Deltaproteobacteria bacterium
GAAGCACTGCTGGATTTGAACTATCCGGAAGACTCTACGGCTGATGTCGATATGAATGTTATTATGACCGATAAAGATGAGCTGGTCGAGATTCAGGGTACGGCGGAAGAGCACCCTTTCAGCCGAAAGAAAATGTCACTAATGCTTAATTTGGCTGAAAAAGGGATTGCCGCAATTATTGAACAATCTGAGAAAGAGATCTTTCAAGGCCGCCTCAACAACCTGATTTTATAAGATCCGTTTCGGCTCAATTAGGGCCTATAGTGAAAGGCCACGAAATCGGTTGAGAAACTGAAATCATGGCCTTTTTTTACTGCATCATGCCTCTTTTACCTTTACCGTCCATACCGCCGTGGCGACGGTTGTGGCGGCCCTTTTTAAGCATGGTATCACGTTTTTCTTGGCTAAGACTGCTGAAAAAGGAAACCCGTGCATAGATGTCTGTATTGAAATATCCAGGGAAATTACCCTGATATTCAGTTTTCAGTTTCTCACCAACACCTTTGAAATCCGGGGTTTCAGCGGCTAGCTCTGCACGCATAAGCATCTGGTTGCGAGCCATCGTCCGCCGCCGGGCACCTTCGTCCAGGTTGTCGCCCTGTTGCAGACAGAGCTCGCGCAACTCCTGCTTTCCGGTTTTCATCTCAGCCCAGAGTTTTGCCTGGTTCTCGTCGAGATTGAGGGATTCTTTGACTTCCACCGCCCGCTGGGCAAAGTTGTCAGCCGAACCCTGACCATTTCCCGATCCCCAGCTCCAGCCGGTAGCCGGTAAAGCCAAAAACAGAGCAATCATTAATGTGACGGCCAGTGAGAGTGATCTCTTGGTGGTTGATTTTGTGGAAACGTTCATAGTAATTCTCCTCTTACATTTAACAGTTTAAAAACTTTTCAATCCAGTTTTGATATTCTGGAAGATAGTCTGCCAATGTAAAACATTTATGTTCTTTTAAAACTTTTTTGTAAAGCTTTTGTAAAAGTTATTCTTTTTGCCGAAAAATCGGCTATGATAGAGTTATGAAAATTCTTCTGATCGATGATGATGAAAAGTTGTGTCGTCTGATTCGGGCTTACCTTGAGCCGATGGGGTTTGCGGTTGAGGTGGCGCATTGCGGGCAAGCCGGGTTAGAGCTGGCTTTGCAGGGCTCATTTGATGCCGTCCTGCTCGATGTCATGCTTCCGGAGATTGACGGTTTTGAAGTGTTACGTCAATTGCGGCAGCATTCCCAGGTTCCGGTTTTAATGTTTACAGCCCGAGGCGATGAGACCGATCGTATTGTCGGGCTTGAAATGGGGGCCGATGACTATCTGCCGAAAACTTTCTCTTCCAGGGAGTTATTGGCGCGGCTCCGGGCCGTTATCCGGCGCAGTAAGATAGTTGAAACTGAGCCCGTAAAGGTTGCGGCTGAAAGTTCTTTTGCCGAGAAACTCTGCATCAGAGATCTGGTTATCGATGTAGGTGCCCGCAGTGTGTACCAGGGTGATGAACTTTTAGCTTTGACAGCCATTGAGTTCGATCTGTTGCTGGCGATGGTTGAAAACTGTGGTCGTATTCTCTCTCGGGATCGCCTGCTTGATCTGGTTGTCGGACGTGACTATACGGTTTTTGATCGTTCTATAGATGTCCATATTTCATCGCTTCGTCGTAAGCTTAACGATAATCCCAAAGATCCCAATTATATAAAAACCGTGAGAAGCGCCGGTTATATGTTTATAAAATAGTTGGCTGTTAAGGTGTCAGTTTTGTTTTTCAGACGATCAATCTTTATTAAGCTCTTAAGCTGGTTTTTTCTCAACCTCATCTTTCTGGGTCTTATCCTGATCCTCTTTTTCCAGATTCAGTTTTACGTGCCCCCGGACTCATTTTTACGTTTGCATGCGGAGAAGGAGACCGCTTCATTACGTCATCTTATTCGGCATGAGCTGACCCGGATGCCGCGCTCGCAGTGGGATGAGTTGCTGGCCCGTTATGGTCAGGCTTTTGCCGTGGAGCTTTCACTTTTTACTCCGGCCGGTCATAAATTGGCGGGCACGATTGAGGAACTGCCGTTGGAAGTGTCAATAAAGATGAGATCCTGGTCGTCTAAAGCCTGGGGGTCGCGTTCTCAGCGTGGACGTTGGCGAAAGGGGCGTGAGGGTCGTCAAGGTTTAGCAACGTTTGAGTCTCAGTCCTCTTTGGAGACTCATCCCCGGTCTCCCCGGCGCCGGATTCTTAGGGCGCGGAGCCAGAATCCGACTCGTTATTGGCTCGGTTTGCCGGTGCCAATTCTCAATCTGGAAGGCAGCGGCTTTGTTCCGGCAATTCTTTTGGCCTCAACCGATTCACTTTTTGCTTCAGCCCTTTATCCCAATCCCCTGCCCTGGATTGCTGCAGCATTATTGATTGTCCTTTTCTCGCTGCTCTGGTGGTGGCCCATGGTGCGTCATATTACCCGGCCCTTGCAGGAGATGAATCGGGCAACCGAAGAGATTGCTCAAGGCGGCCTTAAAGTTCAGCTTGATGAGAAACGGATCGATGAAATAGGTTGTTTGGGGCGTTCGATTAACCATATGGCAATGCGTCTTGATGGGTTTATTACTGGTCAGAAACGGTTTTTAAGTGATGTCGCACACGAACTCTGCTCACCCTTGGCCCGTCTGCGCATGGGACTTGCGGTTCTGGAAAAAAGTATTAATGCCGAACAGCAGGAGGGTTTTGCCGATGTCGAGGAGGAGGCGGAAACGATTACCGAGCTGGTTGACGAGGTTCTAACCTTTTCCCGGGCCGAACTGCGTCCTGAGGCGGTGACTCTTGCTTCAGTCTCGGTTACCGAGATTGTCAACCGAATCCTGGTTCGAGAAAAATGGGCTGAAGATCGTTTTAAACTGGTTCTTGAACCTGACTTAGAGGTTAAGGCTAATGCCGAGTTACTGTTTAGGGCTTTGGTCAATCTGTTGCGCAACGCGTTGCGTTATGGTGAATCCGCAACTATGATTGAGATCAGCTCCACCCGGCAAGGCCCCGTGGTGGTTCTTGAGGTTCGGGATTATGGCCCCGGCGTGTCGGAAGAAGAACTCGAACGTATCTTTGAGCCCTTCTATCGCCTTGAGTCCGACCGAAATCGCAGAACCGGCGGCAGCGGCCTCGGCCTCGCCATTGTCAAAACCTGCATCGAAGCCTGCCACGGTAAAGTCCGGGCTCGTAACGTTGCGCCCTCAGGTCTTAGTGTAACCGTTAAACTCCCGGCAGCTTGATTTTTTATTTAGTGATAAGGATAAAAAATATAGAAGAGCAGAGAAACTGCAGCCAGCAGCCACATGCCGGGGTGGATTTGACGGATTTGGCCGGAGCCGATTTTCATGATTGGGTAGATGATGAAACCGGCCGTGATGCCGATGCCGAGATTGTACGTAAAT
>JAUVDU010000213.1 GCA_030595135.1 Deltaproteobacteria bacterium
AATCGAGTAGGGTGAGGTGAGCTACAACCACTCTCACCTCATCCCTCTCACAGAACCGTACGTACGGACCTCGTATACGGCTCCTGTCTATTTTACTTCATACTGAAACAGAAGTACCAGTGTCTACTGCTTCAAAATCAAAAAGTCTCATACCGACATGTAAATATTTGTTCGATAGAGCGTAGTGGCTCAGTGGACTTAAAGCATTATGCCAGGAGTTCATTTTAATACTCTTAAACTCTCCGGTGTAGCCCAACTGCCTGAGTCTGCGGTGCAGCCGTTGTGGCTTCTTCCACAGTGACAGTTGTTTGGCCCGTAATCTCCTTCTTAACCACGCTGCCAGCTTGGCAAATTCCTTCTTGCAGTTTGCTATTCGAAAATAGTTGGCAAACCCTCTCAGTACCGGGTTCAGGTCTTTGATCACCTTCGCCAGATTTACTGGAGAGTTGCGCCGGGTCATCGCTTTCACCTTCGCCTTAAAAGATTTTATCTTAGCCGCTTGTATACGGGTAAAGTGAGAATGAATCGATACACCCAGAAACTTTATCCCTTTTATACTGTGGCTGATATGGGTCTTTTCTTGGTTTACGGTTAATCGCAAATCATTTTCCAAATAACTACTTGCCTGCTTTAAGGCATTGCCCGCCGCACTCTTTGATTGACACAGAATCAAAATATCATCCGCATAGCGGATAATTCGGTGACCACGCTCCATCATGTGTTGATCGAAGCTGTCCAAGTATACGTTGGCTATCAGCGGGCTGATTACGCCGCCCTGAGGACTGCCAATTTCACTTTTCTGCCACCCTTCTGCTGTCATCACTCCACTTTTGAGAAATTTCTCCAGCAATGCCAGTATACTTCCATCTTTTATCCGCCGTCGAAATGAGGAAAGTATCAAGCCATGGTCAAGTGTATCGAAACACTTGGAAAGATCCATGTCCACTACCCACTTCCGCTCATATTGGCGAATAAACATCGTCGCTTTGGTAATAGCCTGATGGGCGCTGTGCCCGGGCCGATAACCGTAGCTCGATGGATGAAAATCCGGATCAAATATTGGCTGAAGAATATCAAGCAAAGCCTGTTGCACGACTCGGTCGCGGATTGCCGGGATACCAAGTAATCGAACGCCCCCTGACGGTTTCGGGATCTCTACCCGGCGCACCGCTAAAGGTTGATAACTCTTCTCCTTAAGCTCCGCCAAGAGGCAGTCAATATTGGCTTCCAGTGACGCTGCAAAATCATTGATGGACTGACCATCAATACCGCCAGCTCCTTTCGCCGATTTCACTTTCTTAAATGCTTTGAGCAGGGATCCCCGTCTCAGCATCCTGTCATATAGACTGTACCAAATCATGACCATCATCTTGTCCTGCGTCCTTTTCCCCTCTCCTCTCCATACGTTCTCCGGGTACTTCACAAAGTGCCGACTGCCTTTTATCCTCAAGGGCAATATACAGTCAGATTACCTTGCTACTCCGTTGGTCAACCAGAATCGGCAGAGTTCCTTTCACAGAGTACCGCCGATAACGTGTCTTGTTTCGTCAAACAACTTGCAACCAGAACTTATGGATCGAAAAACTTCAAAGAACCTTCAAATAGACTTCATCCCTTCACAACTAATATGGCTTTTGGCGAATATCAGCCCCCGGCGAACTCTGCCGTCAGGTCATCCCGGTTTTACCCTCCAGTCTGTTACCAGCTTTCACAGGCCGGGACTTCATAACTACTACGGAATCATCTGCCACCTTACACCGCTTCGATTGACCTTGGGTCTCCCCTTGTGTCCATCTTTTCCCGAAAAAAAAACTTTTCAGGAACGATATAAGGCTTCCCCGGTTAAGGCGAACTCCCTGTGAGCAATCGCATCCTCAATCACGCTACGGATATGATCAGGTACTGGGCGTTGCGCTATTATACACACTTACCCACCCGCTACGCCGAATCAGGTTTACTTACGTTATGTACCGCTCACTTTCTATCGCTTCCTTCAGACCCTGCCGTTACCAGCAACGCCCTTGCGATTCGAATTGTCTTCCCCCTGATCAGGGTGACACCTGCATAACGCAGGCTGGGTTTACCCGCCTTGCCGGGCAAACATAAAAAACCGACCCCAAAGGGGCCGGTTTTGGGAACCCCTAAAAGGGGATACCTTGCTTTGCCCCCTAAGAGGGCAAAGATAAAGTCGCCCTTGGTTAATTTGGAAAAGTCTCGTATATTTCTCTACACTGTTGAGCCTCTCGGATCTTTACTTCTTTAAATCTTTTATCTGCGATCGAGACAAAACAGTGTTAACACAAAATTTTCACCTAATACGATACTTTTATTCGGTTGTTTAAATCAGTTCAAAACCATTATGATCATCTTAACCTTAACAACAATATCGTCATATTTGGATATCGAAACAACATATAGCACCATCACCAACAAGTAACCACGAAGTCGATCATATGGCAGAGCCTATGATCTCTGACCTTGCCCAGAGGGCAAGGTTTTCTATGCTAGAATAAATTATGAGGTTCAAAGTTATGAACTCTGAACTTTGAACTCTGAACTGTTCATTACAAAGGCATGTTGCCGTGATGGCCGGGACGGCGGCGGCGTTCTTTACCACGTAAAAGACGTAATGACCGGGTCAGGCAACGACGGGTTTCGCGTGGCTCAATAATGTCCTGAACATAGGTCACCTGCGAAGCCAGAGAAAGAGAGTCAGCGTAGAGTTCGCGATATTGAGCCACCTTTTCCGCCCTAAATTGTTCCGGTTCATCAGCTTCCTTGAGCTCTTTGCCATAAAAAAGACCCACCGCCTGTTCCGCCCCCATAGCCCCGATCTCGGCCGTCGGCCAGGCATAAATCAGATCCGTACCAAAGCCCGGCAAAATCCCCATCCCCAAAGCCGCGCCGCCATAAACTTTACGCAGCAGAACTGCTACTTTAGGCACGGTTGCCTCGGAAAGAGCGTAGAGAACTTTAGCGCCATGCGTGATGATGCCGGCATGTTCCTGATCTTTTCCCGGCAGGTAGCCTGGGGTGTCAACCAATAAGACCAGAGGAATATTGAAACAGTCACAAAAACGAATAAAACGAGCCTGTTTGAGAGAACTTTGAATCGTCATACAGCCAGCTTTAACCAGCGGCTGATTAGCGACGATCCCCACCGTATAACCGTCGATACGAGCAAAACCGACAATGATCTCTTCCGCAAATCCAGCCTTTACTTCAAAGAAATCACCCATATCAACGAGTTCGGCAATCACTTTGTGCATATCGTAGGCTCGAGTCGTACGCACCGGAACCAGATCGTTAAGGCGATCTGCCAGACGTTCAGGATCATCTTCATTTTCCAGGCGAGGAGCGCTCTTTTGCCAATTGTCTGGCAAAAAATCGAGTAATCTCCTGATTTCAGCAAAACAGTCAAGCTCACTTTTGACCTTGAAATCGGCCACCCCGGTTTTAGAGCAGTGGATATCCGCTCCACCCAGTTCGGCCATGGAGATCTCTTCTCCAGTCACTGATTTGATCACTTTCGGTCCGGTTATAAACATATGGGACTGTTTATCAACCATGAAGATAAAATCCATCAGGGCCGGCGAATAGACCGAACCTCCGGTACAGTTACCAAGGATCGCGGCAATTTGAGGAATCACGCCGGAACTTAGGGTATTTACATAAAAAACGACCCCGGCATGCTTTTCATCACTGACCCGATAGGGATCATCACTACCCGCCAGTTCTGGACGCACCACCCGCGCCCCGGGAGAGTTATTGAGGGCGATGATGGGCACCCCCATATTCAGCGCCATCTCATGAATTTTATAGAGTTTGCGGCCGTGCATATAACCTTGAGAGCCCCCCAGAACCGTGGCATCCTGAGCATAAAGACAGATTACGCGACCGCCAATAGTGCCATGACCGGTAACAATACCATCTCCCGGCGCCCCCTCACGATGTTTGATCAAACGGTTAAATTCAACAAAACTCCCCTCATCAAGCAGGGCCTCAATCCGTTCCCGAGCCGTCAGACGGCCTTTGGCATGCTCCTTATCAATCTTCGCCTGGCCGCCCCCTAAGGCGGCCGCCGCTTGCACCTCTCTTAAACGTCTAATTTTTTCTTGCATCGCATCCCCCCATAACAATCATAACAATAAATTCCGAACGGTCGTTAGATTTCATAAACATAGTTAAACAAAAAACAGAATAAATGCAAGCTTAAAATAGGGGTTACACCTGAATGGCTACAATAGATGCTCGCGGCGGATTGT
>JAUVDU010000150.1 GCA_030595135.1 Deltaproteobacteria bacterium
GAGAGCCAGCAAGATTATAGTCCCTAAAAACCCCCATTGTTCAGCATACGCTGCACAAATAAAATCGGTGTGCTGCTCGGGCAGGACATGCAGGGTGTTCTGGGTACCTTTAAGAAAACCTTTGCCGAAAAGTTTGCCGGCCCCGATGGCAATCTTTGATTGAGCAATATGGTAACCTGATCCTAACGGATCATTTTCCGGGTTGATAAAGGTCAAAATTCGTTGACGTTGATAGTCATGCAGAAAATGCCAGCCAACAAAAGCCGTGGTCAGAGCACTGATACAGATTGTAATGATTGTTCCTCTGGTGATGCCGGCAATAAAAATAACGACTCCTGATATTAGGATAATGAGCATGGCCGTGCCGAGATCGGGTTGTTTGAGAATTAGGACAGCGGGCAGGGCAACAATGATAACCGGTATCAACAACTCTTTCAGATTGTAGGGTGGTGGCAGGGTTCGATCACTGAGATAGCGGGCCAGGGCGAGAATAACTGTGAGTTTGGCAAATTCCGAGGGTTGCATGTTCATACCGCCAATTGAGAGCCAGCGCGTGGCTCCCATGTGCTGACTGCCGGCCACTTCCACCGCCAGCAGCAGCAGCAGGCCAATTCCGTAGAGCGGGTAGGCAATTTGGTAAAGGAAGTTGTAGTGAAAAATAAAAAGGGCAGAGCCGACCACCAGTGCAATGCCGAACCACATACTTTGCCTGCGGCAGTAGCCGGTCAGCCAACCACTGGCTTCAGGGTTGTAGGTGGCACTGTAGATTGTGAGAATTCCCAAAAATACGAGGATAAAGGTTAACCCTAAAGTTAGATAATCGAAATCATAAAGACGGTTACGGTCAAGAGGCTGCTCCGTCAGATGATTCTTCGGCCAGGGAGCAAATGCATCCGCACTGGGGTCGATCTGATGCGGTCGGTGTTGGGGTCGTTTGGAGAGGCTCATAATTATTATTGTTTGAATTTTCCAAGATAAAATTCGATCGCCTGGCGGGCGAGGGGGGCTGCGGTTGAGCCGCCATGACCGCCATGTTCAACCAGAACCGCTATTGCGATCTTCGGATCATTGTAAGGGGCAAAGGCCGCAAACCAGGCGTGATCGCGAAAACGCCAAGGCGTATCTTTTGCGCCTTTCAAATCTTCAAGTGTCTGTTTGACTACCTGGGCGGTGCCGGTTTTACCGGCCATCTCCCAGCCCTCGATCGTAATCCGTGATTTAAAAGCAGTTCCTCGTTTGTCGTTGACCACCTGCCGGAGAGCTTCACGTATGGCTTGCATATGGTGATCGCTGATTTCAATCTTTGTGCCTTTATTCGGATGTCCATGGGTATTTAACGGTCTTTTTTCTGTTTTAACCAGATGTGGCGGATAGTAGGTTCCTCCATTTGCGAAAACCGCATACATAGCGGCAATCTGCAGCGGTGTCGTCGTCAAGTAACCTTGGCCGATGCAAACTGAAATAGTGTCACCCGTATACCATTGATCATGGACATTTTTCAACTTCCATGATGAACTAGGCAAGAGACCGCTTTTTTCGCCCGGAAGTTCGATGCCGCTGAGTCGGCCGAGGCCGAATCGGGCTCCGTAAGCGGCGATGCTGTCGATAGGAACCTTGGTTGCCAGATTGTAATAATAGACATCGCAGGACTCTTTGAGTGAACGATAAAGATCAACTTTACCGTGCCCATATCGTTTCCAGCAACGAAAACGGGTATTGCCTAAACTCATAGCTCCGTTGCAAAAAAAAGATGTTTGCGGAGTTATCACCTGGTTGGTCAGGGCCACTGCGGCAATTAAGGGTTTGATGATGGAGCCGGGAGGGTAGCGGCCTTGGATCGGCCGATTTTGCAGGGGGCGCAAGGGGTCTCCGTTGATTTTTTGCCAATCTTTGGCGGAAATACGGGTTGAAAAAAGGTTGTTTGAGAATGACGGAGTGCTGACCAGAGCCAGAATTTCACCATTTTTCGGGTCAATGGCAACCAAGCTGCCGACTTTTGTGCCCATCAGTGCAAAAGCATGTTGTTGGAGATCAATATCAATGGTCAACTGAAGATTTTTTCCGGATTGAGCTGCTTCTACTGTGAAATTGGAAAGTTCTCGTCCGCGTGCATTAACCACAACCTGGCGCTGGCCATCGAGGCCGCGTAAATGTTCTTGGTAGCGCGCTTCGATGCCGGTGCGCCCAACCAGATCGTCTCGGGCATAACTTTTGTAAGCTGGTAATTCAAGTTCTCGATTGTTGATGAAACCGAGGTAGCCGATAATATGTGAGGCGATCTCATCGTATGGATATTCTCGAATGGGCTCAGTCTCAATGAGAATGCCGGGTAGTTCAAATTTGCGGGCTTCGACTCGGGCCAGTTCATTCGGGCTGAGATTTTTCTTTAACGTGATTGGCTGATGGCGGACACAGGCAGATGTCTTTTGGTAGAGGCACACAATTGTGTCAGCTTCAAGATCGTCTATTTGGGCCGCTAAAAGATCGGCAATTTTTTCTATCTGATCAATATTTTCAGGAACCATCTGGAGGTTGAAAGCGAGCGAGTTGTCAGCTAAAATTTCTCCTTTGCAATCGGTGATAATCCCTCTTAAGGCTCGAACCCGCCTGACCCTGATACGGTTGTCTTTTGACTTCTGATTATAATATTCTCCTTGAGCTATCTGCAGGTACCAGAGCCGCATGGTTATGCCGGCTACTATGAGGGCCATGACAACCATGATTATGCGTCCGTTGGCGGCGATCTGATCACGTTTGCTTTTTTTGCTGCTATCTACAATAGCCATCTAGTAAGAGATACTGTTGGGGTTAGCGGGCGAGAAGCGTTCCTGAAGGGTATTCAGATACAGCAAGATAGGGAACGCAAACAGGGCTGTGGTTATGGCTCCGCCAAGCGCTCTTAAGATGATGTTGGAAAAGGGTAGAACCGGGCTCATCGCGAAGCTTAAAAAAAGGGTTATAAGAAGTTTGCCGATGCCGGCAAAAATCGCTTGCGGGAAGATATGGTTCATGAAGATGGTTTGATTGAGACGGCAGCCGATAAGGAAGATGAAAAGGTGGCCAAGCGGCTGCATGATGCCGGGGGCACTGCTGAATAGGGATGTAGTTATGGATATGCCGATCGCAGCTAGTAAACAGCGGATTCCCGGTGGGCATGAGGTTAGAAAAATAATGAGAACCAGATTGAGATCCGGCGTAAAAATAGCCGGTACACCAAGATTCGGGAAAAAGCTTGATTCAATAGCGGTCAGGATGAAGGCCGCCAAAGTGAAAAAAAGCGGTGAAAAAAGGGTAAGGGTATTCATATTTTTAAGAGTCAGCTAGGAGGCTGACTGAGAATAGCAATTTTTTCGCATAACGATGAGTTGGGGAAAAATGGCATTCTCGGTCAGTCTTCTGAAGGGATGATAAAAACTTCCTCAATAGTATTAAGATCAAATGTAAGTTTTACTTTAATTTGTTGGCTCAGTCCGTTGTGATCTCTTGCGGCTGCGACGACCGTGCCGACAGTGATACCTTTGGGGAAAATATTGTCGAGGCCGGAGGTGATCAGCCGGTCGCCAACTTTAACATCAGCGGTACGCTGCAAATAGGCCAAGCGGCAGAAATCGCCGCCGGTGCCTTGCAGGGTGCCGCGAATACGATTTCTTTGGATAATGACATCGCAGGCACTGTTTTGGTCAACCAGTAACAGGACTTTGGCCGATTGTGCTCCGCAGGCAATGATTCGGCCGATAACGCCGCCAGGGGTAAAAACGGGATTGTTGACTTTAAGGTTCTGGTTGGCTCCGCAGTCGATGATCAGGATATGCGAGAGACTGTCGGTTTGATGTCCGATAACATGGGCCGCAATGCCTTGGGCGAGAATCTCGTGTTGTTCTTTAAAATTAAGGAGTTTGTGCAGGCGCAAGTTTTCGAGTCCGGCCTCCTCAAGCAGTGCCAAACGATACTCCATAAGGTCAAGATCTTTTTTTAGTCGAAGGTTTTTCTCTTTTACACCGATCAGGTTGATGTAGTTGTCGAAGAATTTGCTGGTTGTAGCAAAGGCCAGATCGATGCCTTTTTGCACCGGATAGGTCATGGTCAGGGCGGCCCGTTCAGCAATGCTGAGCAAGCTGCCTCCTTTTTGTAGGCCAAAGCTTACGCAGAGGGTCAGGAAGGTGAAAATCAGTGCCAGGCTGAACAGCCGTGGCAGTCGGCGGCTGAAGGCGGTCATAGCAATTTTCCCTTAAGTTCCTAGTCGCTTTCGGTGACGTCTCGTAGTAGTTTTAAATTACCCAAAACCATGCCGGAACCGCGGACAACACAGGTCAGCGGGTCTTCAACCACGGTTATCGGCAATCCGGTTTCGTGACGCATCAAGGTGTCGAGGTTGCGCAACAAGGCGCCGCCGCCGGTCAGCATGATGCCTTTATCAACAATGTCAGCGGCCAGTTCGGGCGGAGTCCGCTCAAGGGCAACCCGAACCGCATCAAGGATGGCGTTGACCGGTTCGGTCAGAGCTTCGCGAACTTCTTCGGAGTTGATTTCCATAACCTGGGGAACGCCAGCGACCGTATCCCGGCCTTTAATGGACATGGTTTCAGGCTCGTCCAAAGGGGCAGCTGCGCCGATCTCTATCTTTATCTGTTCGGCCATACGCTCACCGATTAACATGTTGTATTTCCGGCGAATATACTGAGTGATGGCCTCGTCAATTTTGTCACCTCCAACTCGTACGGAACGGGAAAAGACGATGCCGGCCAAAGAGATAACTGCGACTTCAGTCGTTCCTCCGCCAATATCGACAACCATGTTGCCGGTTGGTTCGGTGATCGGCAGTCCGGCGCCAATGCCGGCCGCCATCGGCTCTTCAATCAGGTACACTTCTCGAGCGCCGGCTGATTCCGCCGACTCCTTGACGGCCCGTCGTTCTACCTGAGTGATACCGGAGGGGACACAGATGACGCATCGCGGCCGTACCCATTTTTTACGTTTATGGACTTTGGTGATAAAATGACGCAGCATCGCTTCCGTAACTTCAAAATCGGCAATGACTCCATCTTTCATAGGGCGAATGGCGACAATATTACCCGGCGTACGACCGAGCATAAGTTTAGCTTCGGTGCCGACGGCGAGAACTCTTTTGGTGCCGTTCGGATTACTCTGGACGGCTACGACTGATGGTTCATTGATGACGATCCCTTTTCCTTCAACGTAAACTAGAGTATTGGCTGTGCCGAGGTCAATCGCCAGATCTCTGGAGAAGAGACCAAAGAATGAATTGAACATTTATTAAAAATCTCTCTA
>JAUVDU010000120.1 GCA_030595135.1 Deltaproteobacteria bacterium
TATTGCACTGATCAATAACGTCGGCGACAAAGTGTCCGTCTCTTTGTCGTTGCCACAGGCTGTAGCAAAAATTTTGCAACCGGGATCATGTCGCAACCGGTTTAAAGCCGGTTTAAGCAGATCGTAATGATAAAGGCCGGCCGGCAAATCTTCGGCTCCGGGAAACGAGAGGTAGAACTCAAGTGGATGCAAAGCTCCGGCCGAAGCATTACTGCGGTACCATATTTCACCCTCGGTAAAAGAGCTACGCGCCGTCGGAGCCGAGGTTAAAAGCAATAATGTCGCCAGAGATCGACGATTCCAGACTAAAGGTTTTTTGGGGGGAGCATTTTTTGACAAGCTGAAAAGTGAGCCCTCGGGAAGTCTTTCCGGCAAGGGTAGAGGGTATGATGTGACAGAAGAGTAGTGCTTAAAAAAAGAGGGCTGGCCCGGCCAATCTAGACGATGGCCCTCCATCCGCTTTCGATCGTACGCGGTCAGCCATTGATATTGATGACCGCCGTCAATCATGAGCGCAAGACCTCTAACCTTTCAGCACATTTTTCACCAAGAAATACCAGTGATTCGATATCGAGATAATCAAGTACCGTCTCATCGAACAAAATCTTGACCTGAGCGGCAAAGCCGTCATCAAGGTCGGCATCCCAAAAAAGGAGTTGAAAAGGAATCATCGGCAAAGGATGAAAGACGGCCGCGATTTCAGCATTACTTTCAAGATCAGGGAAATCAGCTTTGAGAAGTTTCAGGGATTGACGCAAAAGCTCCGGTCGCCCAGTATAAGCGGCAGCAATCTTCTCCTCACAACCACTGACAAAGACTTTACGCTTAGCCAGAGAGCCGGGCAAACTCTCCATCGGCACCCAATTACCGGTCACCGGCCGCCCTCCGGCTTCAGCCACATAGTTGTAGAGCAGAATATGCTCCCAGAGATCATGATCACCCCCATCAAGAGGTTCAACCTGCTCTTTATCAACGCGATAGAAACGTTCAAGAAGATTTACAACCAGATAATCTCCCGCGTCATCCTCAACCAGACGAGCCCCGATCTTTTTCGCAACTGTAGAAAAATCGTACTCTTTGATCTTCCCCTGAACAAATTTCCGGGCCGAAAAGAGATGGTCGGGATAAGCGCTATCCTCGCCTTGAGAGATTAAGGACTTTTCGACAAAAGCCAAGTCGTCAGGCTGCCAATAGGGACATTTTGTGGGGGCCTCACCTTCGCGCAAAACATACGTGGCAAAAGCCATACAGGTCGGATGGCCACACTCTTTGCAGTTGGTTCGCGGCAACATCTTGATCAAATCAAGAATTTGCAGCAGACGTTTTTTTTCAGCCATTCTGACACTCTTTTAATTTTTTCTTGCGGTTCAACTCTGCATCTGAGGGTCGGATATAAAGCGGTTCCAGTTGCTTGGTCGCTTCCCACAAACCCATCCGGCCGCCATCACTCTCATCAACCATTAACGGGGATCCCGACAACAATGGCATCTCGGAGAGCAGGCCCAAATCAGGTAAAGCCTGCGGAGCCCCGAGGAGTTCGGCCTTCGGCAGCACCTCAACCAGTTTCGATCTGTAGACATCAACCCCGGTTCCAACCAGCAGAAGATCATCCTCCGGCAACAATTGAGCCAGAGCCTCGGGATCATCAACCCGGCATGAGGAGAGACGCGTTACCTTTTGCCCATCGCTGACATAGGAAGCCCAATAAACTTGCTGACGCCGGGCATCGGTTAAAACCGCAAACACCCCGGTTCGAAAAACAAATTTACAAGCTATCATATCGTGTTCAACAAAAGTATAAAGAGGTATGGCCAACGTCTGGGAGAGACCCTGCATAGTTGCCATCCCGATCCTTAAACCACTGAAAGATCCGGGCCCGCAACAAACCGCCAACTGTTCAAGCTGAGAAACTTCAAGAGAAGCCTGGCATAAAGCCCAGTCAACCGCCGCCATCAAAGTTTTGGAATGAGGCTGGGACACGGCCAGGCGCAACTCAACCAGAGCCCCGCTATCATCCAAAAGAGCCAAAGAAAGAATTTCAGTACTACAATCAACAACTAGAGTTAGAGGCATCACTTAGTAAAAATTCTAGATAAATCATTATAAAAAACAAAAATCATTAAAGAAATCAACAAAAAGAGACCCACCTGCTGGGCGATCTCCATTTTACGCATACTCACCGGCCGACCCAGAATAATCTCCATCGTGATAAAAACGAGGTGGCCGCCATCGAGTACCGGAATCGGAAAAAGATTAAGAATGCCGAGATTAACGCTGATTATGCCCATAAAATAGAGCAGACTCAAGATACCGGCCTTGGCATGCTGACCGGCCATCTGGGCAATCATGATCGGTCCGCCCAGATCTTTAGCCGGAATCACGCGCTCGATCATTTTTTTAAAACCAAGTACGGTCAAATAAGAGATCTTCCAGGTTTCACTTAAACCCTGAATCAAAGCCTGACCGGGCCGGTAATGCTTAACCACAGTTTCACCGGAGGCGGTAATCCCAATGACGTAGGTAACCACATTTTCACCAAACATATTTTTGCTTTCCATCCGCTTCGGTACCACCCGAGTCTCTAACAACTCATTTCCCCGCTCATAGGCGATAAGCAGCTCATGACCGCGGCTGGCCCGAACTGCGGCCGAGAGCTGTTCCCAATCAGCAATCGTCTGATCATCAATCTTGACAATTTTATCACCCGACTGAAAACCGGCACTAAAAGCCGGCATCTCGTGATTAACTTCACCGATTACCGAGCTTAACGAGGGAACCCCAAAAAGATAGACGACGGAAAAAACCAGGGCGGCAAAAAGGATGTTGGCACCGGGCCCGGCGATAATAATTGCCAGGCGTTGCCAGGGGCTTTTATACTCATAAGAAAAAGGCTTCTCTTCATCGGTCAGTTCGACCCCATCCTCACCTTTACCCTCCCCCAACATTTTAACATAGCCCCCCAAGGGTATCGCTGAAAGCAGGTATTCGGTCTCGCCCTTGCGAAAGCCGAAAAGGCGGGGGCCAAAACCCAAAGAAAAAACCAGAACCCTGACCCCACAAAACTTAGCCACCAGAAAATGACCAAGTTCGTGAACAAAGATAAGAATTCCTAAAACAATTATAGCTGAAACAGTACTGTACATGAATTATCCTATACTACAAAATTGACTGCCGTACCTGGGCGTCAAAATCAAGAATCTCGGTAAGGGTTGAAAAATCTTCTCGGGTCACTTGGTCAAGCACTTTTTCGACCGTTTCGGCAATTTCTAAAAAACCAATCTCACCCTGACGAAAACGCTCGACCGCAACCTCGTTAGCCGCATTAAAAGCAATCGCCCCACTGTCACCTGCGGCCAAGGCCCGGCGTACCAACTTTAAAGCCGGAAAAAGCGTCGCATCAGCCTGCATAAAATCGAGTTGACCAATAGTTGCCAGATCAAGTTTGGGCAGATCAAGGGCTAATCTTTCCGGATAACCCAAAGCGTAGGCGATCGGCAGACGCATATCCGGCAGGCCAAGCTGAGCCAATACGGAGCCATCGACATATTCGACCAGCGAATGGACAATACTTTGCGGGTGCACCAAAACCTCAATTCGTTCAGGAACAATATCAAAAAGCCAACGCGCTTCGATAATCTCTAAAGCTTTGTTCATCATCGTGGCTGAATCAATCGTGATTTTCGGCCCCATCTCCCAGCGCGGATGGCGCATCGCCTGCTCGGGAGTGACTTGTCCCATTTCGGCTAAAGAAAAATCCCGAAAAGGGCCGCCGGAGGCGGTCAAGATCAGTTTTTCAACCCCTTTTTTCGGCTCTCCATTAAGCGCTTGCCAGATCGCCGAATGTTCACTGTCAAGCGGCAGAATAGCCGCTCCGGTTTCCGCCGCCACCTGATTTAAAAGACGCCCGGCCATAACCATCGACTCTTTATTGGCCAAAGCTACATCTTTACCGGCTTTAAGTGCCGCATGGGTCGGTTCGAGCCCGACCGCGCCAACCATCGCCGCAATTACGATATCGGCTTGCGCATAAGTCGCCACGGCCACGGCCCCGGGTTGACCGACCATAACCGGAATCGACAAACCAAAATCTTGCAGAGCCTGAGTTAACTCGCCAGCCCCATCCTCCTCCTGCACCGCCAGGAGTTGCGGCTGAAAACGTCGGGCCAAGGCAATTAATTCGCGAATATTTCTTCCACCACCCAGCGCTACCACTTGATAACGTTCAGGGAAACGGGAAACAATATCTAGAGTGCTGCGACCGATCGACCCGGTAGCCCCCAAAACAGCTATTTTTTTCACAGATTCAGACAATATTACAAAACCCACAGAGTGTAAGCATAGAAAACCACCGGTGCCGCAAAAAGGACACTATCAACCCGATCAAGAAAACCACCGTGACCGGGAATCAGGCCGCCGGAATCCTTGACTCCGTGACTGCGTTTAAGATAGGACTCAAAAAGATCACCCATCTGACCTAAGAAATTTGCCGCCAAACCTAAAACCACCGCTTCATTCCAGGCGATTGAGATAAAACCAAGCCAGGTCAAGGTAAGGGCAAAAAAAGCCCCACCGAAAAGACCGGCGAGAAAACCCTCAACTGTTTTGTTAGGACTGATTACCGGTGAGAGTTTGCGTTTCCCCCAATAGGTTCCGCAATAATAGGAAAAAGCATCACCACCCCAGGTTACCATAAACACCATCGCCACAAGACTGCGCCCGTCGGGCAAATCCCAGATCAGCAAGAGATGGACAAAAAAGAAGGGTAGATAGATAATAAAGAGTACGGCCATAGCAAAACGAGGCAGCGCTTCGGCCTCAAGCCCCGCCTCAAAAAGCAACAAGACCAAGACAAAAACCGAGATGGTCAAGGCTCCAGACAGCGCGACAACGCCACCCAGATAGGCCGCAAGAAAGAGGAGAAAGGAGAGAAACCAGACCGGGCCATGCAAAATAAAACCGCCCCTTTCACCAAAGAAAAGAGGCCAGCCCTCATGCCCCAGCAGAGCCAAAACCGCCAACAACAGGA
The DNA here is from genome assembly GCA_030595135.1 of Deltaproteobacteria bacterium. Taxonomy (GTDB): domain Bacteria; phylum Desulfobacterota; class Anaeroferrophillalia; order Anaeroferrophillales; family Tharpellaceae; genus Tharpella. The sequence goes on from JAUVDU010000120.1 coordinate 5,027, forward strand.
TAAAGAAAAGCCATTTTGGCGCGAACGCCAGAAACAGTACAATTAGAGGCAGAGCCACGGCTGCCGTCTTAACCCGGCGGCTACAAAAAATTTCTCTAATGGTATCGTTCATAATCACCCTCGTTTAATAAGTTACTACAATAACACTTTGCCAAAACGGCGCTCGCGTTGTTGAAAATCATTGATGATTCGTAACAACTCCTCTTTGGAAAAGTCGGGCCACAAGGTATCGCTGAAATAAAGCTCGGCATAGGCCAGCTGCCAGAGGAGAAAATTACTGATACGATATTCACCGCCGGTTCGAATCATGATATCAGGATCCGGCAATCCGACCGTATCCAGATGAGCCGTCATAAGTTTGTCATCAATCTCATCACAGCTGTATTTCCCGGCCTGAACCTCACGACATATTGCAGCCGCGGCATCACAAAGTTCATCACGCCCACCATAACTGATGGCCAGATTAAGAATCATGCCGGTACCCGAAGCGGTTAAAGCGCAAGCATCTTCAAGCTCTTTGTGCACCGCTGGCTCAAGCCGTTCAAGCCGACCTATAGCTCGCAGACGAATATTCTCTTTTTTCAAACGCTTGCTCTCACGACGGAGATAGTGCCGCAAAAGCCGCATCAGAGCCGCCACTTCAAGAGCGGGACGCTGCCAGTTTTCCGAAGAAAAAGCATAGAGAGTCAAAACTTCAACCCCGATCTCGGCGCAAACGCTGACCATCTTATCGACAGTCTCAGCCCCAACCTCATGGCCCTTAACCCGCAGATGCCCATGTTGCTCAGCCCAGCGACCGTTACCATCCATAATAATGGCAATATGACGCAGCGGCTTGATCTGTTTTTCAACTTCACTCATACTATATATAATTCAGCTCTTAAATCAGAGGTTACGGTTAATCC
>JAUVDU010000226.1 GCA_030595135.1 Deltaproteobacteria bacterium
CGTTCATGGGCTTTAACTTCCGCATCTCTCTTTTTTAGTTGATCGACCTGACGCTGTTCTTCATCGCTTAATTCATCAAGCGGGCCCTTAGTGCCGGCGCGTTCTTTCTCGGCGGCATCCGAACCCTTGCCGACCTGTCTGCTGTTGCTTGCATCTTCAGGGACGGATCCTGATTGTTGAGGGCTTCTGTTTTCCGCTCTTGTTGTTTGGGTCAGGTTATAGTAGTCGGTAATGCTGCTCTGGCTGGTGCTTATGTTCATACTCTACTCCCTTCTCACGATCCCCTTATCAAAAATTCCTTCGACGGTTAAGGAAGAAAACTTTAGCGGTTTTTTTTTGTAATTTTTTTACAGTTTCAAGGGGCCAAAGTGGAACAGGCTTAGACTGATGATGAAAAAGAGGGCGATGATCATGGTGGCGCGGCGGTTGACCAGACCATCTTTGGTAATTTTAATCAGCAGCAGCCAGCCTAAAAGAGCGCTTGAGAGTATCCCGGCAAACCAGTAGATCTTGGGAGTGGTGAAGAGCATGCCCGGATTGGCGGCGGCCAGATTATAAAAGAGCCAGCCTAGAGGCAGGATTTGCAGGGTCACCGATGTCAGTAACCAGCGTCCGGCGTATCCGGCTGCCTGGAAATAGTACTCTCTTGATTGTTTGCGTTTGTTCTCTTTTTCTCCGGCATTGGCGAGCAGGAAAAAAAGTGCGGCAATTCCGACGGCGTTTAGAATGAAATGCAGAAAATAGGCAATTTCATTGCGTCCTAACCACCAGAAGAGGATCTCCTCAGTTGTTGTCAGGTGGCTTTCAGCCGCAAACCAGGCCGCACAAGTTTGCGGCAGATACCAGAAAAAGCCGGCTCCGAGAGCGCAACCTGCGGCAAAAAGGGCGAGTGGGGCATGAATGAACTTCAGTTTAATGATCTTTGCCGTGAGATGGTAGAGCAAAAAGAGAAAGAGGGCTGAAGCGCTGCTTAAACCGGCGATCAAAAGTGAAGAGGAGTTCATGAGGGTGGGGTAAAGAGGTAGAAAAACAGTGGTTCCGCCCAAAAGGCTAAAAAGGATAATCCAGAGCCAGGTTGACCGGGTAATGTTCTGACTCATGGTCGGAAGGTTGCTTTTAGGACTTGAACTATGTTTGATCTCGCTGACGAAAGCCAACAGCGAACTCCCCAGAAGCAGGGCCAGAGCCAGCAAAAAAATGATCGTGCCGGCCGTTTGGAGTTGAGGTATCGTTAAGTAGTTGATGATTATATCCATTGTTTCAGTGTTCCTTGGGTTTGGGAATAGTTTAAGTCGGTGTGGGAGTATTGATCATGGAAGTTTTTAGCAAATGCGCTCCTGCATAAAACAATCGTCATGAGAATGCAAGATGAAATTAAAGAGGATGTCAGCTGTTTAGGATTTTTCTGGAAAAATCCTCTATTTTGCATCATCTGTTTCAGGTTTATAGCCATAGCTACGGAAACGGATAAGAGCCTCATCCATCTCCGCATCGCTGAGGAGAACCGGGGTGCCCAGAGAGCGGGCTCGATAATAGAGTTCGGCGACCTCTTCGATGTAGAGAGCCGTATTGTAAGCTTCGCTTAAATCTTCTCCGACGGCGAGAAGACCGTGGTTGGCCATCAGGATACAGCGATCATTTTGGCCTAAAGCGGCAACCGTTTTGCGGGCCAGCTCTTCGGTTCCGAAAGTGGCGTAAGGGGCGACGCGAATCTCTTTGCTTTGAGCAACCCCGATCAGATAGTGGCAGGCGGGCAGGGGCTCGTGGAGAAGGGCGAACGTGGTCGCAAAACGAGAATGGGTGTGGACTACGGCATTGATCTCGGGCCGCGCCCGGTAGATGGCCAGATGCAGGTGCCATTCACTTGAAGGGGGGCATCCTTCAAGTTGGCGGCCGTCAAAATCGAGCAGGCTGATATCTGTTGCTTTAATCTCATTATAGCTGATTCCGGAAGGCGTGATTGCGATCAGACCTTCCGGGCGCAAGGCCACACTTAAGTTTCCGCCGGTGCCGGTGGTCAGACGATCCGTCAGCAGGCGGCGGCCGTAATCTGCAAGTAGTTCTCGTTGAGGAGTAGTCATTTAAGGCACCTTTGGCAATAGTTGGCTGAGTTCTTCCGGCATGGTTATGCTTTTGTGTCTGTTTATATCAAAAATAAGAAATGTTACTTCAGCTTTACAGACAATTTCATTATTATCTTTCTTTGTGATTATTTGGTCAATGATACCGACTTTACGATTTCGCAACTCCTTAAAAATGGTTTTTACGACCAGAATGTCACCGACAAAAGCTTCTTTGCGATAGTGAATATTGAGATTGACCACAGCAAAACCTAAGCCGCATTTCACCATCTCCCAGATATCTATTCCTTTTTTCTCAATTTCATCGACTCGGCCCCATTCCAGAAACTCAACATATTTGGCGTTATTAACATGACCCATGACATCAATATGGGTGGAACGGACTTTGATTTCAAGCATTTTCTTGGCCTTGTCCAGATTGGTAAACTCTTTTTCTGCGAGTACGAGGATTAATGAGAAATGTAGTTAACTTCGGTTTAATTAGTTGCTGAATTTCTTGTTCGCAAGCGGGCGGCACTTCCCAGAGGTTGGCACCAAATTTCAGCAGGCGGGAAAGGCTTAAGGGGATTTTCAGTTTATGGGCAGGTATCAAGTGAGTTGTGGAAGTTGTTTGCAGGTTTAAATTATTTTTCAGATCGACGATTATATCATCTCTCAACTGGCTATAGTTTTTCAAATTATGGCGTAAAAAGTTACATCCTTTTTGTTCGGCAATCCGGAGGGCGAGATAACCGTCGAGGCGAAAATCAAGTTTTTGCCAGAGAAACCCGTATCGGGTAACAAAGTTATTAAGGTTTGAGGTTTGGGGAGATGCGTTTAATTCATTTTCAAGATTTTCATGAATTATAACTTGTACCATCTCCCGATCCCAGACAAGAAGGCGCATCAGCGGGTTGCGGCGGCTCGAATAGTGGATGGAGTCCATGTTCCGGCAGAGGGTGAGGCAGAATTTTTGTTCAACTTCTGATAGTTCGGCAAAAACCAGGGCTTCCCGGCAGAGGGCATTGGCGCACTTAAACTGGTAGCCGGTCAGGTGGCGCAGGTCGCGGCCCTGATGGCGTAAAGGGTGTAAAAGGCAGCCCGCCTGTTTCTCCTGGTCATCAAGAAATCCCAAGCCCCAGCACTCTTCTCCGGAGATCTCATGAGGGTCATCCAGATTCTTTTGCAGTTCTTGGCGGTTTTTTCGTAAAAGTTGAATTTTCTCATCAATGGCATCAAGCGGGTCGGCTTCGGGGTCGCGTATCGGCGGGCAGCAATAAAAGCAGCTTTTTTCCTGGTCGGGAAAGCAGAGTGAGGCGAGATTAAGCATGATGGCGTCGTAAAAAGTTCCGATATCCTGCGTTGTTGTGGTTTCCCAGACACTCGACATACTTAGATGTATGGTCTCGCGCCTGGGAAACCTCAACATCTTGCCTATCGAAATTTTTACTTAGCCATTCCGTTACTTTTTACGAATTCATCAAGCATGACTATTTAATTTTTTGAGCTTTCGTTAGGTAACTTATTAGCCACGAAAGTACACGAAAAAAACACGAAATCTTTTGTGGTCTTTCGTGCTTTTTCGTGGCTAAAAAAGTTTTGCTTGTTTTGAGTCAAACTTCGCTGGTAAGTTATTCACCACTGTACATTACGGCCAGGATAAGAGCCGACTTGTCGGTGTTGGTGATAACTACATGAGGGGTGGTTGATTTAAGGTAGAGAGCATCACCTAATGAGAGGATCTCCACGTTGTCTTCAACCACGATTTTGACTTCGCCATCAATAACATAGATGAGTTCTTCCCCGGCATGAACCGAAGGTACCACATCTTTGGCCTTTTCCGGGTTCAGTTTTACGATGAAGGCGTCCATGTGGCGATCTTTAAGATCCGCTGCCAGCGGTATGTAACTGTGGTAGCTGGCCCGACCGGAGGGCAGAGGGGCGGTTTTTTGGTCGTTAACCCGGAGAACACTGTAGTTACTGCGCTCTTCCTGGTCGGAAAAGAGAGAGCTCATTACCGTATTC
>JAUVDU010000039.1 GCA_030595135.1 Deltaproteobacteria bacterium
ATAAAAAACTTAATTTGAAGTGGATGTCATAAATCATAGAATCGTGGCGATAGCAAATCACTGCAGAATTCAGGAATTCCCCTTTTCAAAAAAATGAAAAATTTAGTCACTGATAAGAATCTAAAACTTTTCTTCTGATGCCCACAGCATCAAGGCCCAGGTCATGACGCAATTGATCCGGGGTTCCATGCGGGACAAAATGGTCGGGTAATCCAGTGGTTACAACTCGGGCCGACCAGAGATTTTCAGCCGCCATAAATTCTAAAACGCCACCGCCAAAACCACCTGCCACGACATTTTCTTCGAAGGTAAATACCCATTTAAAATCATTTAAACAGGTTTGCAGAAGTTCTTCATCAAAGGGTTTCACATAACGACAATTGACTACCTGACACTCAATTCCATCTTCAGAGGCCAGTTGTTCAGCTGCCGCCAACGCCGGCGCAACACAAAATCCGACCGCCAGAATAACCACATCCCGACCCGGCCGCAACACCTCCCAGCTGCCTCGGGGCAACTCTTTGAGTTCTTTATCCATATCCACTCCGAGACCGTTACCGCGCGGATAGCGAATTGCTGTCGGCCCATCAATCTTTAAGGTCGTAAAGAGCATATGCTGAAATTCATTCTCATCTTTGGGCGCCATAATCGTCATATTGGGAATCATCCTGAGATATGAAAGATCAAAAGTACCATGATGAGTGGGGCCGTCTTCACCGACAACGCCGGCCCGATCAAGACAGAGGGTGACCGGCAGATTCTGCAAAGCAACATCGTGCAACACCTGATCAAAAGCCCGCTGCATGAAGGTCGAGTAGATGGCGACAAAAGGCCGCAATCCCCGACTTGCCATCCCGGCAGCCATGGTGACCCCATGCTGTTCGGCAATCCCGACATCATAAACCCGATCAGGAAATTTTTCGGCCATCATTTCAACCCCGGTTCCCGCCGGCATGGCTGCGGTAATCCCGACGACCCGTTCATCGACGGCGGCAAGCGTCGTTAAAGTGCGACCGAAAACCGACGTATAACTGGGAGGAGATTTTTTCGTCGAACCAAGCTTGCGACCGCTGGCAATATCGAAAGGGCCAATCCCATGAAAAAGCGCCGGATCGGCCTCGGCCGGGCCGTACCCTTTACCTTTTTTAGTAACCACATGCAGCAGAATCGGGCCATCAAGATGGTTTATATTCTCAAAGGTTTCGATCAGGGTAGCAAGATCGTGGCCGGGCATCGGCCCGACATATTGAAAGCCAAGATCTTCGAAAATAGTTCCAACCGGAATAACAAACCCTTTAAACGACTCTTCAGCCCTTTTCACCATCTTGAAAACACTCTCACCAACCTTGGGAATATTGGTAAGTACCGATTTCACATCGTGGCGCAGGCGATTAACGGTTGAACCAGTCAGAATTCGATTGAGATAGGCTGACATGGCTCCCACATTAGGCGAGATCGACATCTCATTGTCATTCAAAACAACAATCAGATCACGATCCAGAGATCCGGCATGATTCAAAGCTTCAAAAGCTAAGCCCGCCGTCATTGAACCATCCCCGATAACAGCTACCGTGCGCTGACGTTTTTTCTGATGTTCGGCCGCCAGAGCCATACCGAGAGCAGCTGAGATAGAGGTGCTGGAGTGACCGACATTAAAGGTATCGTATTCACTCTCCTCTCTTTTGGGAAAACCACTTAATCCTCCAGTCTGCCTCAAGGTGGCAAAACGCTGGGCCCGGCCGGTAAGAATTTTATGCGCATAAGCCTGGTGACCAACATCCCAGACCAAAAGATCTCGAGGGGTTGCGAAGACATAATGCAAGGCAATCGTAAGTTCAACAACACCCAGAGATGAGGCCAGATGGCCGCCATTACGAGCCACGGTCTCAATAATAAAACTGCGAATTTCAGCCGCTAATTGCGGCAAATCCTCAACCCTGAGCCCCCTAAGGTCACTCGGATCGTGAATCTTTTCCAGTAATTTCATCATAGCAAAATAAATACATAGATTAAACTATCAATTAACTCGTAAAAAGCGATGGCTAAGTAAAAATTTCGATATACAAAGGAGTAGTGGTTTTTCAGGCGCGAGACCATACATGTAGTATGTCGAGTGTCTGAAAAACCGATACGACGCAGTAGATCGGACTTTTTACGACGCCATCAAAGAAGATCTTCCAGTGTGTAGTTATAACTATCAACAATTTTTTTTAAACGATGCAGAGCCGCTTTTTCAAGTTGACGAATTCTCTCCCTGGTAAGATTCAGTTGCCCGCCAATCTCTTCCAACGTCTGACCCTCGTCTTCAGAAAGTCCATACCGCTTGGTTATCACCAAACGCTCTTTAGGTCTCAGCTCGTCAAGCCAGCAGAGAATAATTTTCAAGCGCAGATCATGATCAAGAATGTCTAAGGGATTTTCATTTTTATCATCTGCAAGCTGTTCCAGCGAGAGTGTCCCGCTCCCCCCATCATCACGATTACTATCACCATTCATATTACTGCTGGAAGTTAATGTGACAAGATTATTGAGACGAGCCAAAGCTGGAGTAAAGGAGGTAAATTTATGACTGATATAGCTGGAAACCTCTTCAAAATTGGGCTCCCGACCATATTCACGAATATATTTCTGCCGGCCCTTAATATAAGTATTGAATTCATCGACAACATGAACCGGCAACCGAATAATTTTACTTTGGCTGATCAGAGCCCGACTCATATATTGTCGGATCCACCAAACCGCATAGGTTGAGAAACGACACTTAAATTTCGGGTCAAAACGTTCGACCGCCCGGATTAGACCGAGATTACCCTCCTCAATCAGATCCTCGGTCGGCAGACCACGATTCTGATAATGCTTGACCAAGTGAACAACCAACCTCAGATTGGCCTCAATCATTTTTCTCCGGGCATCTTCGTCACCACTCCTAACCCGCGTGGCAAGATCGACCTCTCCGGCTTCATCAAGCAAAGGAATGCTGCGAATATCTTCAAGATACGACTCAAGAGCGCCGCCTGAAAAAATATGTTTATCCTCTCCCGCCACGTCCCACCAATTTCACAAAACTGCAAGCCAATAAACGCTCACTTTGAAAATCATTATCCCCGTGCCGGGTGATACGATAAAGATACTGTCCCTTATCGGTAGCCAGAGGAATCACCAACTTACCACCAACCACCAGTTGTTGCAAAAGTGGGAGCGGAGGTTTTTCAGAAGCGACGGCTGAAACCACAATTGCCTCAAACGGAGCTGCGTCCGGCCAGCCATAACTACCATCAAAAATTTTGACCAGTACATTAGTGCACTCTATCTGATCCAACAACTGTCTCGCCGGAATCGCCAAAGAGCGCAAACGCTCAATCGCATAAACCTTTTCGACCAGCCCGGAGAGCAGAGCTGTCAGATAGCCCGAACCCATGCCGATTTCGAGCACCTTCTCGCTACCGCCAAGACCTAAAAATGATAACATAAAGGCGACGATATAAGGTTGACTGATAGTCTGAGCCTCGCCGATAGGCAGGGGTGAATCACCATAAGCCTGATGGGCCAGCCCCGGTTCAACAAAAAGATGACGCGGTACCCGCCGCATTATATCAAGAATGCGGGGATCTTTAAGGCCGCGAGCAACGATCTGCTCTTCGACCATTTTTTTACGCAACAGAGCGTAATCCATAAAAGGTAAATCCCTTTAATCAAATCAACTAAACAACTAAAAACCAACACCAAACATGAACTGATCAAACTAGCCTACTCTTGAGACAAATGCAAAGAGATTTCAACATATCTTACTGATCAATATATTTTTCCGCCATAATTGCGGCCGTGGCCCCGTCGGCAATCGCGGTGGCAACTTGACGTAAAGGTTTCTGCCGGACATCACCGGCAGCAAAAAGGCCGGGACATGAGGTTTTGGTATCCTCGGAAGCCTTTATGTAACCTTGCTCATCCATCTCAACCAGGTTTTTGACTATTTCACTGTCGGCTTTCATGCCCACATAGATAAAAGCCCCGGCTACCGGGAGCAGACGTTCTTCATCATTTTTAAGGTTTTTAACACGCACCCCTTCGACCTCTTTTTCACCAACGATCTCCAACGGCACATGCGACCAGACAAATTCAATCTTGGGATTGGCAAAGGCTTTCTCCTGAACAATCTTTTCGGCCCGCAACTGATCCCGACGGTGAATAATATAGACCTTGCTGGCAAATTTAGTCAAAAACATAGCCTCTTCGACCGCCGAATTGCCACCCCCGATAACCGCCAGCTCCAGGTCACGGAAAAAAGCTCCATCACAAGTCGCACAATAGGAGACCCCTGCCCCTTTAAGACGTTCTTCTCCAGGGATACCTAACGGCGTCCAACCGCTGCCGGACGCAATAATCAGACTTTTACAAAAAAGTTCATCATGGTTGACACAAGTAACCAAAAAACCCGCATCCCGGCGTTCAACCTTAAGTCCTTCCTGAAATTGGCGAACTTCAAGACCAAAACGTTTGGCCTGAGCCTCAAACAGAGGCCCGATCTGGGCACCGGCAATACCTTCAGGAAAACCTGGATAATTATCGACCATTTCCGTTGTCGCAATCTGGCCGCCCATCATCATCTTCTCTAACAAAACACATTTCATGCGAGCCCGAGCCGCATAAAGACCGGCGGTCAATCCGGCCGGTCCACCACCAATAATCAAAACATCAAAAATGTTTTCATTTTCCGACATAGTTATCTCCTTTTGCAACTGAACATTCACGCAATTTAAAGTTTTTCAAATTGTAGATAAAATTTTCCGGGGCAAGCTCTTTTTGCAGCGTAAATTGCCGCAAAGTCAGACTGATCCGGCCGCGGCGGCCAAGAGCCTCAATATTGTGGGCCATAAGATGATTATCGGCAAGCGTCTCCAGATCATTGAGCCGCACATGCATTTCATCTCCATTTTTAAAACGAACTACCTTGTTAAGATAACGGCCTTCGTCGGTAACCAGATAATCAATAGAGGCTTGACTTCCGAAAACTCTGTCATCCTCTTCGGGAGAACTGAAGAGCAGAGGCCAGTACCGAAAAAATTGCGTCGCCACAGACCAATCAAGATTCTCCTTTTGTTCAAACAGGCTCTTAAAATCAGCCGTCAAACCATGCCAGGTCAATCTTTGCCGAGAGTCGGAAAACCAAAATTGATCGTCCACCATAAGGAGCTGTCCGGCAACCGACCCCCAAGGCGTAAGCCATTGTATTTTTAAATGTTCGGGCGGCTCAAGAAAAAGGCGCACCTTATGTTTACCCTTCCGGCCATCAGTCGCTTTCCATGATAATATAGCTGTACCCTTAAGACTCTCCAGTTCGACCATCCGCATCCAGGCCGCCCGACCATCGGCCGCATCCCCGACCAAAGACCCAGGTTCAAGCGGCGGCCGACTACAGGCAGCAAGCCCAAAGAGGAGCAAAAAAGAGACGTATATTAACTTGTAAATTTTCACATTCATATAAGATCATTATCGCTGAAAACGTTTCTCTATCTCACTCCGGTTCAGAGTAAAATAGAACGGGCGACCGTGCGGACAGGTGTGCGCCAAAGGGGTTTTGTCAAGTTTTTCAAGCAAAGTCCGAATCTCTAAAACGGTTAATGATTGATTCGCTTTTACGGCCATCCGGCAAGCGAGACGGGCCAGCATCGAATCGATAACGGCTGACTCTTGACCACTGCCGCCGCTCGCAATATCGGCCAGGGTCTCTAAGAAAACATTGTCGACTTGCAAACCATCAACCAGCATCGGAACCGCCTTGAGAACCAGCGTGTGCGGCCCCAATGATTCAAATTCAAAACCTAGACTATTAAGCAGCTCTCGGCACTCTTGAGCCTGGTTCTCTTCACTGGGCGTACACTCAACCTGAATCGGCAAAAGCAGGCGCTGGGCCGCACTGCTGCCCAGTCGCTTACTTTTAAGATCCTCAAAAATAACCCGTTCATGGGCCGCATGCTGATCAAGCATGTAGCATTTATCTTGAAATTGCAAAACTATATAGGCATTCCAGAGAGAACCCATAATTGTCATAGCCGAAAAAAAACCGGTCGCAGAGTTCTGCATACCAGGTAATATCTCTGTGCCGCTTAAAGAGGAAGAGAGTGGTGAGAAAGAGGGAAAATCAGCAGAACGAGACTCAACCACCTGTCCCATTTCACCATTTGGAGAGCTCATCCGCGACGCATCGTAAGCGGATTTGGGGTAGCTGCCCCCGATCGATACAGAGGGTCGGGGAAAGGTTGGCCCTGAAAACCCCACAGAGAGCCCTCTGGAATCTTTTTCCCCGGCTTCCGAATTTTCGTAAAACGTCGGCGGCAGAGAGTTCTCTTGCAATTCGCCGGGAGAGAAAGGCGCAGGCGCGCTGACGTCTCTCCCCGACCCGCCAGCCGGGGCAAAAAAGTCGGCTGACGCATTTAAAGATGGATAGCCACTCAAGGTTTCCGCTACGGCTTGACGAATCAGACCAAAAAGCCGGCCGCCATCGGCAAAACGAACCTCCTCTTTAGCGGGATGAACATTAACATCAACCGCCCCATCGGCAACCGTCAAAAAAAGAGCCACAGCCGGGTAGCGGCCCCGAGGCAGAGTCCCTTCGTAAGCTTTTATCAGAGCCTGGAGCAGAGCCTTGTCGCGAACCGCCCGACGATTGACGAAAAAGTAGAGATGGCGACTGTTTGAACGCTGAACCACCGGCAGACTAACATAGCCCCTAACCTTGATTTCATCGCCGCCGACCTCGTTAAGTTCACGCAATTGATCATCAAGTTCAAGTCCTAAAACGGAAGCCACCCGATCAATCTCACGATCACCTTGGGTCGCGTTAAGCAAACGCCGGCCATTGTGTTCAAGCAGGAAAGAGCATTCGGGATGGGACATAGCGAAACGCTGCAAGCGTTCTAAAACCGCACCTCTTTCGGTATTGGTCGTTTTTAGAAATTTTTTACGCGCCGGAACCGAATAGAAGAGATCGGCAACTGTAATCTTAGTTCCGACCGGTGAACCCACCGACTCTTCTCGAATTTCACCCCCGGCGGCAACCTCAATTTTGACCGCTGCCTCCATCTCCCGGGTACGAGAAGTCAATGTAAAACGGGAAACAGCAGCAATACTAGGCAGAGCCTCACCGCGAAAACCGTAGCTGCTGACCCCGAAAAGATCAGCCGCAGATCTGATTTTACTGGTTGCATGACGCTCCAAAGCGAGACGAGCCTGGGCTGAATCCATACCATAACCATTATCGGTCACTTCAATCAAGTTTTTCCCGCCCTCTTCAATCACCACCTTGATCTGGTCGGCCCCGGCATCAAGAGCATTTTCAACCAACTCCTTAACTACGGAAGCCGGCCGTTCAACCACCTCACCAGCCGCAATCTGATTGCAAACCTCGGGCGGCAGGAGACGAATTTCAGGGTTGTTTTTACAACTCATAGTTAATAGTATCTCTCTTGATATTCACGTATTATCTCCCCCGGCACCAGGTAGAAAAAGAGCCGGCAAGCAAGAAAAATAACCAATAAATCATCAACCTGACCCAAACCGGGAATGATCAGGTCGGGCAAAAGATCATAAGGTGAAAAAAAATAGGCCACGGCAAACAGAGGGATGAGCTTCAGATAGAAAGGAACTCGGCGATCTCCCATCAGACTCCAGCAAAGCCGCCCCGCCATAAAACAGCGCTGCCACCAAGCGGGGCTGCTTAAGAGATTTTTGTTATTTAAGCGACTCATATTAATTTGCCCGGTGCCTGCTTTTTCTAAACAAAGTTTTCCACTTCATCAACCAGGGCTTGAACCAATTCACTCTCCGGCAATTTCCCTAAAACTTCACCTTGACGAAACAGGAGTCCGACTCCCTTGCCTCCGGCAATCCCGAAATCGGCATGCCGGGCCTCACCGGGACCATTGACAACACAACCCATGACCGCGATCTTCAAGGGTTCCTGAATATGGGCCAGAGCTTTTTCAACCTCATTCGCAAGTTGAATCAGGGCCACCTCGGTACGCCCGCAGGTGGGACAAGAGATAAGTTCAATCCCCCGTTGGCGCAGACCCAGGCTTTTTAAAATCTCAAAGGCGACAAAAATCTCATCTTCCGGAGCCGCAGTCAGCGAAACTCTTAAGGTGTCACCCAACCCTTCACCAAGAAGTAAACCCAGACCCACAGCCGATTTAATTGAGCCCCGCAACGCGGTACCGGCCTCTGTAATGCCGACATGAAAAGGATAGTCAACCTCTTTTGCCAACAATCGATAAGCAGCTAATGTAGCCATAACATCAGAGGATTTCAGAGAGATTTTGATAAGCGCAAATTTCTCGTCTTCCAACAGACGAACATGGCCCAGAGCACTCTGAACCAAAGCTTCAGGGGTATAGCCATATTTCTCAACCACCTCTTTTTCAAGAGAACCGCCATTGACGCCAATACGAATCGGAATCGCCCGATCTCGACAGGCGGCGACAACCTCGCGAACCCGAGCAGCACTGCCGATATTGCCGGGATTAAGACGCAAACCATCAACCCCCTGCTCAACGGCGATAAGCGCCAGACGATGGTTGAAATGGATGTCGGCAATCAACGGAATGCCAATCTCTTTCTTGATCAAAGCAAGCTTATTTGCCGCTATCTCATCCGGCACCGCCACCCGCACAAGTTCACAACCAACCCGCTCAAGCCGTTGGATCTGGGCAACCGTCGCCGCGACATCACGAGTATCAGTATTGGTCATCGACTGCACCGATATCGGAGCACGGCCACCGATTGCAACCTTACCCAAATCAATTTTCCGACATTGCCGCCGCGGCCAAAAACTCAAAACTTTCCCCCAATTTCTACGAGATTATTATGACGCAGGCATGGCATACCATTTCTTCTAATAATCCTCAAGCTTTTAAAGATGACGGCAACATAAATATTTCGCTCAGCTTACTTTTTGGCCAAAGCCTTAAGCAGATGTTTTGCGGCTAATATCGGGTGAGCTTTCAGCATTCTCGGCCCGGCATAGCGCATTACCGCTTTTATCTTTTTCTGCATTGACGGTTTATAGCAGTGAATCGGACATCTCCCGCAAGTCGTCCTCTCTTCCTGCAACGGACATTGCCGTACCCTCTCAATAGCATACTCCAACAACTCCAGACATGACTCACAGGGTGGCGAACCCTCGTGGTGATCACGACAATAGAGATTTATCATCACACTGATAGTTTCACTCTCTTCAACCAGAGCCTGGGTATCGGCAACTTTGTTTGGCGTTACTTTTTCACTCATCCGTTGATTTCCTGCGTTTTAGTTTTTGTTAAGTTCATTAAAACTCTGACTTTGCGCGAACCTTACGGCCTCCAAGTGTCAAGAAATGACCCCAGCCGAGACAGATTGAACAAAAACCGCGACAAAAATATTACCACAAACTGTCAAATTTACCCTGACTTAAGTCAATGCACAACGTTCCATCAATC
>JAUVDU010000142.1 GCA_030595135.1 Deltaproteobacteria bacterium
TTGACAAGATGACATTGAATAACGGCGATATAGGTTTTCCGGTTGCTCATATTTTCCTCTTGCAGTTGCTTACAATCAGTTACGATCAAACAATTTTACGTCGGTTAAACTGTCCCACCTGTTCTCTTATCCGATTTTCAATCACATCTTCGACACAGCTCATAAAACCCAAGACACATGAAACTTTGAGGCTGTAATAAACCTGTTTGCCGCGTTTTTCACCAACAACGACCCCGGCTTCTTTGAGCACCGAAAGATGTTTAGAGATAGTAGAAAAATCAGCTCTCAAAGGTTCTACCAAATCATTAACGCAACACTCTCCCTGCCCCAATTTCTCAGCTATCCAGAGCCTGGTGGGATGAGCCAAAGCTTTAAAGATCTTGGCTTTGGCCTCATAAAGATTCTTTTCTTCTTTTTTCATTAATTGACAACCTCCTAAAGCATAATACCGAAAATATTGATCAGTGTATAGTAAATTCCGACCAGAATGAAGATCAGCCCGGTAATCCGCCGGGCCCATGTTTCAAAATGGGTGATGAGGTTGAATGCGGTGCCGACCCGATTGGCACCCAGGGCTATCAATAAGGCGAAGAGAAAAACCGGCAGGCCCGTAGCGATGCCATAAACTGCGGGCAAAACAATAGAAGAGTGTTGCTGTACGGCTAGAGGCAACAAACTGCCAAAGAAAAGAGCCGCCGAAGTCGGACAGAAAGAGAGGGCGAAAAGAAGACCCAGCAAAGCTCCACCCCAGACCCCCATACGGTCGACCCGGCTCTGTAATTTCTCACTGACTCCCCCACTAAAACTGAAACTGACAACTTTAAGCAGTACCAGGCCGACCAGAATCAATATCGGCCCAAGAAACTTGTTCATGTATTTCTGCAGGAGATGAGAAAGCACGGGAGCCGAGAGCAAACTGCTGACCAAAACTATGCCAATAGCCATATAGGCTACAGTTCGGCCAAGGGTGTAAAGCAGACCAGCCTGAAAAATCTTGCCCGGCTCACCAACCCGGCGTCCGACATAGGATATAGCGGCAATATTAGTGGCCAGCGGACAGGGACTTATTGAGGTTAGAATTCCGAGCCAGAAAGCGGTCAAAATAGCGGCGAGATACTCATTCATCACTCATCAACCGCCATAAAGAGCTGGATTTCATCATTGATATATGATTGGAAAGCCTCTTTTTTGCGCACCAGCAGCCAGATACGATCAAGATTTTTCCATTTTCCCAGTTTGTCCCCTCTACTTCGAACCAAGACAACCGCACGGTTAGTAAGCTGAAAATCCTTGATAAAATGCTCATTCTCAGACTTGTCGGTATTGTTAATCCGAATTTCGAGCAAACCATCTTTAAGCTCCCCGGCAAAACCGGAATTGATGGCCTCTTTCGTGTAGGTTTCTATTTTATTACAGGTTCGACATCGCATATTGCCGTGGAAATAATAGACAATCGTTTTTTCCTGAGTAATCGTGGCCTGAGAATGAGAGTGAAATAAATCGAAAAATAGTGATGTCGAAAAAGTCATCAGGAAGAGCAACAGAACTAAAATTGATTTTCTAAACATTGCTATACCTCATTGTAAGTTACGGACAGTTTACTGTAAAAGTTTTTGTAAATATTCAGCTAACCCGGAATTCCGGGTACACAATCCCGATTTCCTTCGGAGAATCGGGTTATGTCCCCGGAATTCACTGAAATTCATCCATATATGATGTTTTTCTACTTACGCTGAATAGTTAAAAGTTTTTTTATCTCATCGGCAGATGGAACTTTGCCAACCACTTTGACCTCTCCATCAATCGCCAGAGCCGGAGTCAGCATCACCCCAAAATCCATAATTTGATTGATGTCGGAAATTCTTTCCAGCTCAAAATCAAGACCAAGTTCAACCGCAACCGCCTCGGCGCTTTCCGCTAACTTTGTACATTTTTGACAACCAGTTCCAAGTATTTGAATCTTCATACTTTCCTCCTTAATTTAATAATCCAAACAACACGCCACTGATAGTGGCCATAACAATAACCAAAAGAACGAAAACCACGGTTTTCACGGTTCCCAAAACGCTGCGAATAACCAACATATTGGGCAGACTCAAAGCCGGCCCAGCCAAGAGTAAGGCTAAAGCCGGGCCCTTCCCCATACCGTTACCGATCAACCCTTGGAGAATTGGAACTTCGGTCAATGTCGCAAAATACATGAAGGCACCAGCAAAAGAAGCAAAAAAATTAGCCCGCAGAGAGTTGCCGCCAACCGCATCGCTCACCCATCCAGAAGGTATCAAACCCTCATGCCCGACCCGACCCAGCAGGAGACCGGCGACCAGAACCCCAACCAACAGAAGGGGGAGAATCTGTTTAGCAAACCCCCAAGAGGAGTCAAACCATTCTTCATTCTCACCGGTTTCAGTGTTGCTGACAACCGATAATCCCAATAAACCGGCAGTAAAAGCGAGTAAGGGGATTTCAGGAAAAAAAAAGGCAAGGCCTGCAACCGGCAACGCCGCCAAGCCCACTTTCCACCAAGGCATTTTAAACCAGGCAATCAATATGAGAGCCAAGAGGGCTGCGCAAAATGCGGTAATCTGCCATTTAAGATTGTAAATTAAAGCCCAGGTTCCGCTATCATTTTCCGGTCGGCCCCAATTGGCAAATACCAGAATCCCAACCATGGCGGCAAAATAGAGGCCATTCTGCCAAAGCGGACGGGTAACTTCATCCGGTATGAAAGACGCATTAATAGTTCTCTCTTTTTCTTCACGGCGGAAAATCAGATGCATTAAAAGGCCGATTACAACACTAAAAACCACGGCTCCCAAGGCGCGGGCCAGGCCCAGTTCCGGCCCTAAGATTCGAGCGGTCAAAACAATTGACAAGACATTGATGGCGGGGCCGGAATAGAGAAAAGCCGTAGCCGGGCCGAGCCCGGCCCCCATGCGATAGATCCCGGCAAAAAGCGGCAGCACCGTACAGGAACAAACAGCGAGAATGGTTCCGGAAACCGAGGCCACTCCGTAAGCGACAATCTTATTGGCACCGGCGCCAAGATACTTCATAACCGAAGCCTGACTGATAAATACAGATATCGCCCCGGCAATAAAAAATGCCGGTATCAAGCATAATAGAACATGCTCCCGGGCATACCATTTGACCAGATGAAAGGCTTCCAGGATGGAATTGTCAAAACGCGCCTCACCTACCGGCAGATAAAAACAGGCCAAAAAGACTGTCACAATTACAGCGAAACTCCGCCATTCAATTTTTATATTCATAACTTTAACCAATCTTTTGAACTGTGCTTATCTTTTGCTGATAATTATCTTTTTATATTTGGTAAAATAACCAAATAACCAACTGTTGTCAAGAGAACCAAAGAAGCCCGGCCATTGTTAATGGCCGGGCTTCTTTAATTAGGGTAAATATACAGTTTCTATTTAGCTGGCCTGCCAGAGACCGTGCTTATTGCAGTGCGAGCGGGCCTTAACTGAGGCGGCATCGGTGGGAAAGAAGGCTTCCGGGGCATCTCCGGGAGAGAGAAATTTGCGACAGAGTTCACCATCGGCAAGAATCTCGATAAATTCGATGTAGTGTTTATCTTCCATCGGATGAGCCGCGCTGCCGACTTTAACTTTAACTCCGCCGGCAACTTTTTCAATTACCGGGACATGTTTCTCTTTGGAAGCGTCAACCGCACCGGCTTCAAGCAGAACCATCGGTTCATTACAACAGGTAAGGTCATCAGCTCCAAGATCAAGAACTTCAACCATTGCGCCACAGAGTTCACATTTGTAGATCAGATTTTGTCCATCAGCCATGATTTCCTCCACTATTCAGTTTCCTGAATTTTTCCCAAGTTAAATTGATTTATGGGTGAAAACATAACAAACAAAACTAACTTTGTCAAGATAAAATGTAACTATTCAGCTAACCCGTAAATTCAGGGTACACAATCCACTGAATTTCACCAATATAAAGAGCTTTTTTTCTCACGCTGAATAGTTAGTGCCTGACCGAAAATCAGACTCGGGGATAACCTGCAACTGAAATAATCTTTTCCGCGAGCCGGTCACGAACGGAAATCGTATCAAATGGCGTTAGCCGGCAGAATTTTTCAAAGACGATAAGCTTTCTTTTTAACTGTCCGGGAGTAACCACAACGCCGATAACTTCACGGCCCCAGGTACGAAGGCGTTCCATGGCGGCCGGAAAGTAGTTCAAAAGAGCCTGCGAGCGCCAGTCGTCAACGCTGACAGAGCCTTTTTCGAGTCGTAACCGGGCGCTTTCAAGGGCATAATACTCACTAATCATATCTGCGAGCAGAGCCAGAAGTTCCTGGCGTTCACCGATATCTTTGAAATGTTTTTCAACGGCCAAACCGGCGGCCATCAAGACCGCTTTGCGTGCGCCTTCAAGTTTCTCCCGATACCATGCGGGCTCCCCGACTTTACTTTCAGTCGGTTCATCTTTACTAGAGGTATCAGCTACCTCGTTTTTGAGATTTTCCAGAACCCGCATCAGAGGCAGATCACCCGACAAAGCCCGGCGCAGAAGCATGCCCGGAATCAGGAGGCGATTGATCTCATTAGTACCTTCAAAAATCCGGTTAATCCGAGCGTCGCGATAGAGACGTTCGGCCGGATACTCCCGGCTGTAACCGTAGCCGCCAAAAATCTGCAGGTTCTCATCGACAACATAGTCAACCATCTCGGAAGCATAGACTTTAACGATTGAACACTCAATCGCATACTCCCCAATCCCTTTCATAGCCTGTAGTGAGGTCTCTTCGGCCGACCCTTCGATCCCTTCCAGAATATCATCAATCAGGCCGACGGTTCGATAGACCAGACTTTCGGTAACAAAAATTCGACTCGCCATTTCGGCTATCTTTTTTCGTATGAGACCAAATTCGGTGAGAGATTTATTGAATTGTTTTCTCTCTAACCCATATTTGACCGCGTATTCAAGGGCCAGTTTGGCCAATCCGAGAGATCCGGCTCCCAGCTTGTAACGACCGACATTGAGAACGTTAAAAGCGATCAGGTGACCTTTGCCGATCTCGCCAAGAAGATTTTCGACCGGCACCTTGGCATCCTCAAGAATCACAGCGGCCGTCGACGACCCCTTGATTCCAAGTTTAAGCTCTTCGGGAGCGATCGAGACCCCGGGCATATCTCTCTCGACAATAAAAGCCGTAAAATCTTTACCGCCAATTTTGGCAAAAATAATAAAGGTTTTTGCCCATTTGGCACTGGTGATAAACTGTTTAGTACCATTAAGCAGATAAAATTTTCCATCTTCGCTTAAAGTGGCTGATGTTTTAGCAGCCAAGGCATCGGAACCTGAACCCGGTTCGGTCAGGCAGTAGGCTCCTATCTCACCCTCAGCTAAACCCGGCAGGTACTTCGCCTTTTGCTCTTTATTACCATGAAAGACGATCGGCAAGGTTGCAATACAGGTATGATT
>JAUVDU010000204.1 GCA_030595135.1 Deltaproteobacteria bacterium
GGATGGGGACCTGATTATATCCGCTAATATGGGAAACATTATCGCCGTTGTCAAAACAAATGTGTGTTGATTCAAAGTAAACTTTAGTGGGATCAATGGGGTCATCAACAAATTTGTAAAGTTCGGTGAAACCTTTATCACCGCAATTGCCTTGATTGAGAACAATATACTCAAATTTTCCGGCCCAATCATTCCAGTTATAGTTACCGTCTTCATCAAACTCATGCTTTGTTTCAGCCAGATCTATACCTGGGATAGTGAAACTTTGACCATGAAATTCGTAATTATAAGTGGTTCCCTCATGTACAATAGGGTTAGTTAGGCAAAAGTCTCCTAAAAGTATATACCCCGCCATCACCGGCCTCGCCCCCACCAACATCACCAAACCGACCAACAATCCCAAAATCCAGCCTTTCTTTGCTGTCTGCTTTTTCATAGTGTCCTCCTGCTGAAATTGCAAAAGATGTAAAATCTTGAAAATTTCTCTTCTCTATTACTTTTATAATAATAATAAAATTTGCCAATAAAAACAATCCGTCAAAAGTATGAATCTGCAAAGAAAGTATTCATATTCTGGCCAAAAGCTTAATACTTTAGTACTAATTTTGATTGATAGTGACTTTTGGGGTTACTATAATATCAGAAGTTAAGTTACAGCCAATAGCGGTAAACTTCGCTTGCTGGAGAGGCTTGTCGACAATTTTGTTGACTTACCGGTAAAAGTTTGTTAAGGCTAACCTCAGTAGCCAAGAGTAACTTGAACAGTAATTTTTTAATCGGAGTCAGGAATGCCCGGAGCAGGTTTTAGAAATCGACAATGTCGGCGCGGGGCCGGTGAGGGGGCTGGCAGTGGCTCTGGTTGTCGGCGGCGGATGCCGTTTGCTGGTGAGCAACCCTTGGCTCAAGCTGGTTGCGGGCATCGTCTCAAGGTCTGCCGGATTGGAGGCGGGCGGGGTATTTGTGCTCGTATGGCCGCGCTGGGAATTTTCCCTGGACAGGAAGTTGAGTTGGTTTGTGCAGCCGGTCAATCTCGTTGTTTAGTTCGTCTTAATGGTTCAACCGTGAGCTTGGGTGACGGGGCGGCCGAAAATATTCTCGTTAAGGCTGCCTGAAAATATTGTTAAAAACAAAATTAAGATTGTTTTCCTTTCGGGGTTTGTAGAAGCTGTGAAAGGGATTTTTTTTCGGACGATAGTTAGTTATAACTAACTATCGTAGTTTAAACTATTTAAAGTCTGATTTGGGATGGGATTATCTCATGTTGCAATATATACAGACAGCTTGGCAAGATATTATTGTTTGGCTCATTTTGGGGCTGGTGATTTTAGCTCTTCTCTATTATATAGGGCGGCGTTTGCAATTTCTTAAAAATGTAACGCATAAAAACACTGGTGAAAACTTGGAAAATTGCACTTCTTGTAATAATTGTCCGCATTCGGCCCAAACTTGTGTTCAAGCGGAAAATCAGAAAAAGTTGGAGAATTGAGGAATGAAAAAAATCTCACTGCGCCGGATGGCGAAAAATCAGCGGGGTACAATTACCGCAGTCAAAGTGGCCGGGGATCTCGGGCGCCGGATTCGGGATATGGGATTGGTGACTGGTACCGTGATTACGGTACAGGGGCGGGCTCCGTTAAATGATCCGGTAGCTTTGCGGATTCGTGGTAATACATTGACCCTGCGTAATAATGAGGCCGATTTTATAGAAGTTGAAGTCGAGAATTAAACATAAGGTGTATATTAAGCGATGAACAAGATAACTATGGCTTTGGCCGGAAATCCCAATGCCGGGAAAACTACTCTTTTTAATGCTCTGACCGGGGCTCGTCAGCATGTCGGGAACTATCCCGGGGTAACCGTCGAGCGGAAGGAGGGTGAATATCAACGTGGTGATTTTAATGCCGTCGTGGTTGATCTGCCGGGTACCTATTCGTTGACAACCTACTCCGAGGAGGAGGTTGTTGCTCGTGATTTTCTCGCCAATGAGAAACCGGCGGTGGTCATCAATATTGTTGATGCCGCCAATTTGGAACGTAACCTCTATCTGACCTGTCAATTGTTGGAACTTAAAATTCCCCTGGTTGTGGCCCTGAATATGATGGATGTCGCCAGTGACCGCGGGATGGAGATTGATGCTGAAAAACTGTCAGCTTTTCTCGGCGTACCGGTGTTGCCGATTGTCGCCCGCTCCGGTCAGGGGCTTGATGAGTTGATGGCCGCCGCTCAAGAGATGGTGGAAGGCCGCTTGTCGCCGCCCGATCCAGCTAAGGTTAGAATCTCCTATGGTGACGATATTGACCAGACGCTTTTGACCATGACTCGCCTGATTCGTGATCAAGATCTGCTTAAAGGTAAATACCCGTCACGCTGGATTGCGGTCAAGATTATTGAAAATGATGAAGCTCTGATCAAAGAGGTCAACGAAGATTCTCTTGACCTTGCTGCTCAACTGCTGCATGAGGCCGAGATCGTAGCTGCACATCTGATGAAAACTTTTGATACCTATCCGGAAGCGGTGATCGCCGATCATCGTTATGGTTTTATCAAAGGTATTTTGAATAGAGGAATTATTACACATCGTTATGATGAAAACCGGCTCTATACATCGGATCGGATCGATAAGGTTCTGACCAACCGTTTTGCCGGGCCTCTGATTATGTTGGCGGTTCTTTTTTCAATTTACCAGATTACTTTCAGTTTTAGCGCCCTGCCGGTTTCCGGGGTTGAGGCGGTTTTCGGCTGGGTTGCCGGTCTGGTTGAGGCCAATCTTGGTGATGGGCCGTTAAAGTCGATGCTGGTCTCCGGCGTTATCGGCGGAGTTGGCGGGGTTTTAGGCTTTGTCCCTCTAATTATGTTGATGTTTTTCTGTATCGCGATTTTGGAGGATTCCGGTTATCTCGCCAGGGTCGCTTTTATGATGGATCGAATTTTTCGGATGTTCGGGCTGCATGGCAGCTCGGTGATGGCCTTTATCGTCTCCGGCGGCATCGCTGGGGGTTGTGCCGTGCCTGGGGTGATGGCGACTAGGACTCTGCGTTCACCGAAAGAGCGGATGGCCACGTTGCTGACTGTGCCTTTTATGAATTGTGGTGCCAAAGTTCCGATCCTGGCTCTTTTGATCGGCGCTTTTTTTGCCCAGCATCAGGCTTTTTATATGTTCGGTTTCACCATTTTAAGTTGGATAGTGGCTTTGGTGGCGGCCAAACTGTTGCGTTTAACTGTTTTACGGGGAGAACCGACCCCTTTTGTTATGGAGTTGCCGCCCTATCGCTTTCCGACTTTTAACGGTTTGATGATTCATACCTGGGAGAGAACCTGGCAGTATATTAAAAAGGCCGGAACCGTGATTCTGGCGATTTCGATTTTGCTCTGGGCGATGATGACCTATCCCGGATTGAGCCCGGAGAAAGAGGCGGTTTTTGTCCAGGAGAGAGCCCGGATTATAACCCTTTACGAGGCCGACAGTGAGGCCGGAAATAAACTTCTTCAAGAGGTTGATAACCGGCAAGGGGGAGCGGCTTTACGTAACTCAATCGCCGGTCGGATTGGGGTGGCGATGGAGAAGGTAACCTGGCTGAGTGGTTTCGAGTGGCGTACTAATATCGCTTTACTGGGTGGTTTTGCCGCCAAAGAGGTGATCATTTCGACGTTAGGAACCGCTTATTCGATGGGTGAAACTGACCCTGAAGATGCGGGTTCGCTGGGAGATCGTCTGGCTCGTGATTCGGCTTGGAGTCCGTTGGTAGCGATGAGTGCCTTGCTTTTTATGGCCTTTTACGCACCCTGTTTTGTCACGGTTGTCTGTATTGCCCGCGAAGCGGGCTCCTGGAATTGGGCTTTATTCTCGATTGTCTACAGCACTGCCATCGCCTTCATCCTCTCCACCGGGGTTTATCAGGTGGGCCGAATGTTGGGTTTTTAGTGCCTTACAGGTTGTTTTCTTGTTTTTTTAACAAGAAAATGTTCTGATAAGAGCACTTATTTGCGGGTCTTGCAGTAACTTTTGGGTTGCGGGAGTAATTCCCGCATTAGATTAACTCCTCATATTTTACCATAAACCGGGAAAAGTCTTCCCGGTTTATGCCTGCCACACCATAAGGTCGTTCTTTAAGATCGTGGCCATCGGAGCCGCCGCTGACCAGTAATCTGTGTTTTGCGGCGAGTTCGCGTAAAATTTTCTTCTCTTTTTCCCGGTGTCCGGGATACTCAATTTCCAGACCATCAATAGCAATAGGCGTAAGATCCATGAATTCCGGCAGGAGTTCTGCAACTATCGGCCAGGGTGGCAGCACCTCCCGGTAGTGCGAGGGCGAGGGGAAAGAGCCAGCCGCCGGGTGTGCGAGAAAAGCGAGCAGAGAGAAATTTTTTCGCAAAGGCAGAACTCGGCTCGGGTCAATGCCTGAGGGTAGGTAAGCCGGGCTTCGGTTGGCGACGATATCATCGACCTGATGACGTTTTAAGTGGTGATTTTCGCCTAAA